>JAFUBK010000007.1 GCA_017460245.1 Bacilli bacterium | reverse complement strand
ATTGGTTTTTTTTTTTTTTATAAATATATTATAATAATTATAAAACAAATCATTAAGTCTAGAAACTATTTGTGTCTTTGGTGCGGGCTCAAAAGTTGCCTTATTTCCAGCTATAACATCAACCCTTCTAAAACCAGGACAAACAGTATCATCATTAACCATTTCACCAAGAACTTTGACGTCATTTACATTTAATTTCGTATTTTTATCCATCAAATAACAATAAGCTTTATACATTCTTTTCATATCATTTAAACGTTTTTCTTTAGAAAAAGCTTCAACTTCCGCACTTCCATATATAAATCTTTCAATATAAAATTTTTCATATTCCTTTTTAAATGCATCAAGTTCCTCTTTATTCATAAAATCCCTTCCTTTGGCAACTATTATATTTAATATTTTATGTTTGTCAAATTAATGTAAAAAAGCAAAAAAAGCATTGTATTTAAAACAAATATAGGCTATTATGATGATAGGTGATAATATGAGATATGATGAAATAAACAACAATACTCGCAGTGGTTATAGAGAGTACGACAGCTACCATCAAAGAGCTAGAAGAAATAGTATCGGACCAGAAAAAAAAGTTGCATATCGAACCAGAAGAGAACAACAAAGACAAAGAGAAATACTTGAAAAACAAAGAAAAACAAGAAAAATAATTAATATCGTTTGCGCTTTAGCCATAGCAGCTGGAGCCCTAGGTTTAAGTCATGCTGTTAGTACAGTTGCTGACAATTATACAATTTATGATCAAAAATCAGAAGGCATAACTGCTGTACGAGAAGCTAAGTTTACTACCGGTGTAGACCCTGAAACAGACATGCCATACTATGACTATCATACAAATGAAATTGCCGATGATCTAATTGAATCCGACAACCCAGTTGGCTTTATTGCTGGCACTGAAGAGGAAATAGGCTGGGACGAAGAAAGTTCACAAAGGCTAACAAATCAGGTTTTACAAAGAGCTAATAATAAAGACCCAGAAATACCAAATAACACTATTGATTTTTACAAAGTATACAACCTAGTTGATGAACAAGTTAATGTCGATGAAAAAAAAGTAGATCAATAACTTTTAGAAAACGCTAAATTAGAACAAATAATGGGTAGTGACGTTAATATCGAGCCATCAAACAAAACAAAATAAGGAGGAAATTATGGAAGAAACAATAAAAATTGTAACCTTAGACAATAATTTAGACTATTCTATTTTAGATGAAATATCACTAAATAGCGACACCTATGTATATCTAGCAAACATCGAAGATGAAACAGATTTTTGTATCAGAAAGGTTAAAATAGAAGCAGGCGAAAAATTTTTAGTTGGTCTAGATAACGATCAAGAATTTGATAAAGCTCTAAACTTATACTATACAGTTCATAAAAACGAAAATTAAAGAGAAAATTATTTGATATGAACCCCGTTTCTTGGACATAGAAACGAGGTTTTTATATGGGTAAATTAAACTATGAAGATAAAATAATAATTTCAATATAGTATATTTTACTGTTATGACTAGTTCATTTTTATATATCAAAATAACTATGACATAATATAAACACTAATATGTTGTATGCATATTATATATATATTATTTTGTATCAATTATTTTTTATATTTTTGTTATTAGAACTAGTTACTATTCTTTTACCAGTTTCTTTTTCTATTTGTTCTTTTGCATTTTTAGCAATGTTACCACCCTTTAATGTAGATGTTTTAACACTACTATATCCATTAGTTTTTAAACTTTTAGATATCTCCGTAGAAGAAACTTCGGTTAACATATTTAAAACTAATTACATATTTGTCATATTATCCCTTAAATTTTCTTTTTTCAAATTTTTCAGTTCTTATATTCTTTTACAGAATAACCACT
>JAFUBK010000070.1 GCA_017460245.1 Bacilli bacterium | reverse complement strand
TAATATTGATTTGAATTTTATAAGTAAACATTCTAACGATGTTATTTGTATTGTACCTTATGAAAGCAGAAGAATTTATAAGGATTTAAACAAAATGTTTAAATATGTTTTTATCGGTTATAAAAATGAAGAAGAAAAATTGAAAATTAAAAGCAGTAATACGGTATATATGAATGAAGTTTTGTGTTTAGATAAGGAAGATGAGGTTTATTTAAAATATTTACAAGCGATTAAAAAGGGAAAAATTGTTTCTGATGTTATTTTTGACAAAGATAATGTTAGTTTATTTCCACTTACTCATACGAATGAAGAGAATAATAAAAAAATATGTGAACTATGTAATTTGGAGATACCTTTTCATCAAGATTTAATGCCAAAAATAGAAAGTAGCTATGATATTTTAAAGAAAAAGTGTGTAGAAGGTTTGAAAAACAAATTTGGTTTGGAAGCTCCTAGAATATATGTTGAAAGGTTAAAAAAAGAGCTGAATATAATTAATAAAATGGGTTTTTGTGATTATTTTTTAATAGTTGCGGATTATATTGATTATGCTAGAAATAATAATATTCTAGTAGGTCCTGGAAGGGGAAGTGCGGCCGGTTCGTTAGCAGGTTATTTAATTAATATAACGACAATTGATCCAATTAAATATAATTTGCTTTTTGAAAGGTTTTTAAATCCTGAAAGGGTAACAATGCCGGATATTGATGTTGATTTTGAGGATGTTAAACGTGATAGAGTAATTGATTACTGTGTAAATAAATATGGACTTAAAAAGGTTGCTCCAATTATTACTTTTGGAACTTTAGGGTCTCGTCAGGCTTTGCGAGATGTTGGTAGAGCTTGTGATGTTAGTTTAAAAAAAGTTGATAATTTGTGTAAAAAGATTGATCCTAGATTTTCTTTAAAAGATAATTTTAAACATGTTAAAAGTTATTTGGATTTTAATAGTGAACTAAAAAAGGTTTATAAAATTGCTTTAAAATTTGAAGGCCTTAAAAGACACACATCAATTCATGCGGCTGGCATTGTGATGTCTAATTTGCCTCTTGATGAAGTTATTCCGCTTGATAAAGGGCATGATAATTTTTATACTACCGGATATGATATGACTTATTTAGAAGAAATTGGACTTTTGAAAATGGATTTTTTGGGTCTTAAAAATTTAAGTTTAATAAATAATATTTTATCAGAAATAGATGGTATAACTTTTGAGTCTATTCCAGAAAATGATTTTAAAGCTTTGAAAATTTTTGAAGATGTTAATACGGTTGGTATCTTTCAGTTTGAATCTGATGGGATGATGAATTTTCTTAAAAAATTTAAACCCAAAAGTTTTGAAGATATTGTTTCAGCTTTGGCGTTGTTTAGACCAGGCCCAATGCAGAATATTGAAACCTATATAAGAAGAAGCAGGGGAATAGAAAAAGTAAGTTATATTCATCCAGATTTGGAAAAAATATTAAAGCCGACTTATGGAATTATAATTTACCAGGAACAAATTATGCAGATTGCTAATGTAATGGCTGGTTATAGTATGGCTGAGGCCGATATTTTAAGGAGGGCGATGAGTAAGAAAAAGGAAAGTGTCTTGCTAAAAGAAAAGAATAAATTTATAAGACAAAGCGTTGATAGGGGTTACGAAAAACAGGTGGCAACTGATGTGTATGATTTGATTTTAAAGTTTGCTTCTTATGGATTTAATCGATCACATTCAGTTTCTTATGCGATGATTGCTTATAGAATGGCTTATCTTAAAGCTAATTATCCGCTTATATTTATGAAAAATTTGCTTTCTTCGGCTATCAATAGTGATAGTAAAACTAAAGAGTATATTTATGAATGCAAGAAAAATAATCTTGCGGTTAGGGGACCTAGTATTAATTTGAGTGAAGATAATTATATTATTGATGATGGAGTTATTGTTTTTCCGCTTACAAATATTAAAAATGTCGGTATTGGTGCAGTTAAGGCTATATTAGAAGAAAGAGCTTATGGTAAATTTAAAGATATTTTTGATTTTGTTAGAAGATGTGGGAAAAATATTAATAGTAAAGTGTTAGAAAATTTAATACTGGCTTCGTCTTTTGATGGCCTTGGTTATAATAAACAAACTTTGATTAATAATTTAGAAATAATTATTAATTATGGGGAACTTGGTGAGTTGTTGGATGATGATTTTTTAAAACCAGAACTTGAAATATATCCTGAATATAGTAAGGCTGCGATTATGAATTATGAACTTTTAGTTTTTGGTTTTTATTTAAGTAATCATCCGGTTACTGAATATCGTTTGCGAGAAAGTTCTTGTGTTGAAATAAAAAAACTGGATGAATATTTTGATAAGGTTGTTTCGGTTATTGTTTATGTTGATAAAACTAGCAAAATTACAACTAAAAAAAATGAAACGATGTTATTTATAAGTGGTTTTGATGAACTTTCTAAAATTGATATTGTAGTTTTTCCAAAGGTTTATGAAAAGTATTCTTTTGTCTCACAAGGAGATGTTTTAAAAGTTACTGGTAAGGTTGAAAAACGCTTTGATAAATTACAATTGGTGGCAAATATTGTAGAAAAGTTAAATTAACTATGTATTTTTATTAAAAAAAATGTTATGATTAATATGAGGTGCAAAAGATGAAGGATAAAATGAGGGTTATATTGATATATTTGCTTATGTTTATTGTTTTTGCTTTAACGGGTTATTTAATTTATTTTGTTATAAATAATTCTGAACAAAAAATTGTTATGCCTGTAAAGGAAGAAGCAAGAGAAAACGAGTTTGAAGTTTCTGATGCTTGTACTTTTGATGTTAATACTAGTGGTTTAAATGAAGTAATGAATGGAAATAGTACTTTAAAGCTATGTGATGGCTATAATAAATTTAATGTTCAAAATGTCATTTTAGAAGGAAAAACTTTAGATGTTTATGCGATTTATAATGAAAAAACCAAAGATGATGAAAATACTGGATTGTTTGTTAATAACGAACGTGTAATTTTTGATTTAGGCAGCGGTAACTTAGTAAATATTGGAGTGTTTAGTGATATTTTATATGTTAAAAAATGGTCTGATACTAATGTTGATGTTTTAGCTTATAATAGTTATGGTAGTCAAATATATCAACTTACAAATTCTTTGAATAATATGAATTTAGTTGATCAGGTTTTTGTTAATTTAAATTTAAGTGAGCAAAATGTTACTGACAAAAGTATTGATGTAGATAGTTTTAAGTTTACTAACGAAGGATTTACTTTTAATAGTGATAGTAAAAGAGTTTGTGAGACGAATCAATTATATAAAGGTTCTACTTATCAAGTTAGTTATATAAATGGAGTGTTTAATGATCCAGTATTTGTAGATTATGTAGGATGTTAGAAAGTGAGGAGTGAATATGTATTGTACAAAATGTGGAAATAAGTTAGAGGAAGGACAACAGGTTTGCTTGAATTGTGGAACGATTGTAAATCAAACTACTAAAAAAACTGTAAAAAGTGACCCTAATGCTAAATCGAAAATAGCGGCAGGATTACTGGGTATTTTTTTGGGATGGCTTGGAATCCACAACTTTTATTTAGGATTTACAGGTAAAGCCATCGCACAACTACTTATTTCAGTATTATCATGTTTTATATTATCATTTGTATCTGCTATTTGGGGATTAATTGAAGGTATTTTAATTCTAACTGGTAGTATAGATGCAGATGCAGATGGTAGAAAGCTAGTTGAATAGTATGCAAAAAAGAATTAGAAGTTTTCTTGTAATAATACTTACAATATTTCTATTTCTTTTTTTATATTATGGCGATTTTGACTGTTTGTTTAAGAAATATTTAGGTATTATTTGTCCTGGCTGTGGGATGAGTAGGGCAGTTGATGAAATATTTAGATTACATTTTATTTCTTCTTTTAAATATAATATTTTAGCTTTACCTCTTTTAATTGTTGGTGTTTTACTTATAATAGGCTTTGTTTATGATTTTATT
>JAFUBK010000069.1 GCA_017460245.1 Bacilli bacterium | reverse complement strand
CTGATAATACTGTAGATTTAGATTTTGGATATGATATATTTGGTTGACAAAAGTAGTCAGTGTAGACTACTTTTGATTTTACTTTTTTTTAATAATAATATATAATTTAAATACCAGAGATGGTGATTTATGAGGACTTTAAATTCATTAAAAAATACTGTTGGTAATTTACTTAATAGTTTGATATTAAATTTACTTAGGTTTGTATCAAGGATTGTTTTTGTAAAAGTTTTGAGTGAGGTATATTTAGGAGTAAATGGTTTACTTTCTAATGTTTTGGGACTTTTGGCACTTGCTGAACTTGGTATAGGAACTGCTATTAGTTATAGTTTATATAAGCCGCTTTCTTTAAATGACGATAAAAAATGTATGGTTTTGATGAAATTTTATCGCAAAGCTTATCGTATAATTGCAATTGTGGTTCTTGCTTTGGGGCTTGTTTTATTGCCGTTTTTACCTTGGTTTATAAAGGATACTAATGGTATTGAAAACTTATCTATTATTTATTTAATATTCCTTGGTAATATGGTAATTACTTACTTATTTTCTTATAAAAGAACATTAATTACGGCTGATCAGAAAAACTATAAAATTACTCCGTTTTTGGTTTTTTTTAATTTTTTAACTACTATATTACAAATCATTGTTTTGTTGTTATTTAAGAATTATATATTGTATTTATTAGTTCAAACAGTTTGTATTATTTTAGAAAATGTTACAGTAAACGGATATATTGATAAACATTATCCATATTTAAAAGATATTAAAAATGCAGGTAAATTAAACGATAATGAACTTGGAGAAATAAAGACTAATATTAAAGCTTTAATGTTACATAGAGTAGGTGGTTATGTTTTAACAGCTACTGATAATATTGTGATTTCTAAATTTATAGGTATTGTAACTGTTGGTATTTATTCTAACTATGTTTTGATTTATAATGCTTTACATAACTTTATTTATACGTTTGTTAGCAACGTGACAGCTTCTTTTGGCAATTTAATTGCGGAAGGTAATAAAGAAAAAAGATATAAAGTTTTTGGGGAACTTGATTTTATTGCGTTTTGCTTGTATGGCGTTTCAGCAATTTGTTTACTTTTTGTATTAAATCCGTTTATTGGATTTGTTTTTGGACCAAAATTTGTTTTACCGCTACATGTGGTATTATTAATTATTGTTAATTATTATACTGTTGGAGTGAATCAAGTATCAATTATGGTTCAATCAGCAGCCGGAGTGTATAAATATGATAACTTTATCCCACTTCTTGAAGCGTTTATCAATTTAACTATTAGTGTTATATTAGCTAATTATATTGGTATTTCTGGAGTTTTAATTGGTACGCTTGTAAGTTATATGTTACCGCTTATTATTAAGCCGTTAGTAGTGTTTAAATATGTTTTAGAAAAAAATGTGTCTGTTTATTTTAAAACTTTTATTAAACAATTTATTATTTTATGCATTTCGGGCGGTATTGTATTTGTTTTAACTTCGGTTACTTTTAATTCATTAATAGTTCAAATTGTTTATAATTTGATCGTAAGTTTATGTGTGCCTACTATTTTGATTATTTTAATTTTTGGTAGAACTGAAGAATTTATCAGTATGAAAGGCAGATTGGTTTTTTTACTAAGTAAATTTCGAAAAAAAACTAATTAAAATGTTTTGATAATTTAAGTTATTGTGATACACTGGTGTAAGTGGTTAGTGAGGTGAAAATATGAGTAAATTTAGTGTAATTGTTCCTGTTTATAATGGTGAAAACTATATAAAAAAGTGTTTGGATTCATTAACCGTTGATACAAATTCTGATGTAGAAATCATTATTATTAACGATGGATCTACTGATAATAGTGAGAACATTATTAAATCTTATATGGATAAATTTGCTAATATTTTTCTTTATACTATTGTAAACCACGGACAAGGATATGCACGAAACTATGGCCTTTCTAAAGCAAATGGGGAATATGTTTTTTTTGTTGATAGTGATGATTATGTTGCTGAAAATATTTTTAAAGTAGTAGATGATTTTTTAAAAAAACAATCACCTGATATTATCCTTTATGATTATGTCGCTGTATCAAATAACGGTGAAAAATTATTTTCAAAAGAATTTGATTTTAAAAACAATAAGAATGTTACGGATATTGAATATTTGTTTTCTGACCCTGGGCCTTGGAACAAGGTATACAAAAAAGAATTTTTAGATTGTATTAACTTTAAATTTCCTGAAGGAATTATTTATGAAGATTATGCGTATAT
>JAFUBK010000068.1 GCA_017460245.1 Bacilli bacterium | reverse complement strand
CTTAAAGTTAATGATATGATATAATTTATATGGTGATGTGCATGAAGCCACTTGCAGATATGATTAGGCCTAATAAGCTTGAAGACATTATAGGTCAAAAACATTTAATTGGTAAAAATAAAGTGCTTACTAATTTGGTTAAAAATAAAAAGTTATTTTCAATGATTTTGTTTGGCCCTCCAGGTACTGGTAAAACTACTTTAGCTTATACTTTGATTAATGAACTTAATTTGGAATATGGTTTTTTAAATGCGGTTATTAATAGTAAAAAAGATTTTGATGAAATGGTATATAAGGCTAAAATGAGTGAAAATTTTGTTTTAATAATGGATGAAATTCATAGATTAAATAAAGATAAACAAGATTTACTTCTTCCCTATTTAGAAAATGGAACGATTATTTTGATTGGAATGACTACTGCAAATCCATATCACTCTATTAATCCTGCGATTAGAAGTCGCTGTCAGCTATTTGAGTTAAAATTACTTTCTAAAGAAGATATTGTATGTGGTTTAAAAAAAGCTACAAATGTTTTAGATAACATTTTAATATCTGATGATGCGATTAATTATATTGCTGAAATGGCTGCTGGTGATTTAAGATATGCTTATAATTTATTAGAAGTAGCTTACTATAGTTCTTCAAAGTTTAAAATAACTCTTGATAGTATTAAGAAAATAAGCGATAAGCCGAATATCTATATTGATAAAAATGAGGATGGATATTACGATGTAATCAGTGCACTTCAAAAATCTATTCGTGGAAGTGATGTTGATGCAGCTTTACATTATTTAGCTAGACTATTAGTTGCCGAAGATTTGGATATTATTTTTCGTAGGCTTAGTGTGATAGCTTATGAGGATATTGGTCTTGCTAATCCTTCAATCGGTCCAAGGCTTAATGCAGCTATTCAAGCTTGTGAACGTTTGGGTCTTCCAGAGGCTAGAATTCCTTTAGGAGAAATTGTAGTTGAAATGGCTTTATCTCCTAAAAGTAATAGTAGTTATATGGCCATTAATGAAGCGATTAACGATATTCTTAAAGGAAACACGGGGAAAGTTCCTAATCATTTAAAAACTAATTCTAAAGATTATAAATATCCTCATAGTTTTAAAGGCAGTTTTGTAAAACAACAGTACTTACCGGATGAACTTAGAGGCAAAAAGTATTATATTCCAAAAGCAAGTAGTAAGTATGAAAAAAGTATTAAAGAAATATATGAAAAAATTGAAAAAATGAAAAATAGAGATTAACTCTATTTTTTTAATATAAATAATTCTAAAGCTAAATCTTTGTTGGCTTTTCCAGTTTTTATATCAATATCTATTTTGGCTAGTTCATTAAGATAGCTTAAAAGTAATTTGCTTTCATATTTTCTTGAATTTTGTAAGGCTAGTTTTACACGATATGGGTGTATTTTTAGTGTTTCAGCAATGTCTTTTTCCGATAAACCTTTTTTTAATAATTCTTTTGCTTGATACATGATTCTAAATTGATTGGCTAAAATTATTATTATTTTGAGGGGCTCTTCATTTTGCTTTAATAATTCATAGTATATCTCTAAAGCTTTATCCTTATTATTTAAAATAATATAATCTATTAACTTAAAAATATTTGTATCGATGTTTTTGGTAGTTAAATTTAAAATGTCTTCTTTAGTAATATTTTTATCTTCTTTATAAATTTTTATTGTTTCAATTTCATTATGGAGTAATTCGATATTGTTACCTACTCTTTCTTTTAATAAATTGATATCCTTTTGGCTTATTTTATAATCTTTTAACTGTTCTTTTATAAAAGAAGTGGTATCAACATTTTCATTAAACTCAAAGATTTTGCCTTTTTTATCGATTAGCTTAGTTATTTTTTTTCTACGATCTATTTTTTCGTTATTTAAAGTAAAAATGATTGTTGTATCAGGATTAGGATTGTTTAAATATGGCTCTAGAATGTCTGATTCTTTTGAAGATGATGTAAATACATTGGCATTGTTACATATAATTAGTTTTTTTTCACTAAAAAGCGATATTGTTTGAGCGTCATCGATTACTTCTTTTAAGGATGTATTATCTAAGTCATAGGAATTTATACTATTATCGAGAAAACTTTTTTTTATTTCGTTGGTTTTCCTTTTAATTAAATATTCTTTATTTCCGTAGATTAAGTAATTCATAAAATCACCAGTTAAATTATAACATAAAAATCTAGCATTAATTGCTAGATTTTATAAAAATACAATTACTAGGAAACCGGCTAGCAAGCAGTAATAAACAAAGTATATAAGTTTTCCGCCTAGCATAATACCTTTAAACCATTTAGTTGCGAAATATGTTACTATACAAGCACAAAACATACCAATAATATATGATATTAAAAGATTACTATCGATTCCTGTTTCACTTATGTCTTTAATGCCTAAAAGCATAGTGGCAAGAGAAATTGGCATATAAAGCATAAATGAATATTTGAAAGCTGTTTCTCTAGTTAAGCCTGAAAACATTCCGCCGACCAATGTAGCACCACTGCGGCTAATTCCTGGAAGCAGCGCTACTACTTGAAACAAACCTATTTTTATAGCATCTACAAAGGTAATTTCATCATCTTTTTTATGACCTTTTAATTTTCTTATTAAAAATAGAAATAAGGCAGTTACTAATAGAGCTATGCCTACATATTTAACATGACTTAAGTTTTCTTCAATAAAGTCATTTGCTAAAAGACCAACAATACCGGCAGGAATAGTACCTACAACAATTAATAAACAGTATCTAAAACCACTTTTATATTCTTGGTTTTTGGTTTTAATATATAGAAAGAAATCTTTTATTAAATTATATATTTCTTTTCTAAAAATAATAACTATGGCAATAAAGCTGCCAAAATTAGCAAATATTTCAAAATTTAAATCATTTAAAGCTTTAACGTCAAAAATGTTTTTAAAAATTACTAAGTGACCACTTGATGATACTGGGATTGGTTCGGTAAAACCTTGAATTATTCCTAAAATTATATAAATTAATATCATAAACAACCTCCATTTATTTTTACTCGTTAATTATAACATTTATTCTTATTTTTAACAATATAAAAGTCTACGCTGCTTTTGGCGTAGACTCAACGGTTCTATGTAAATGAATAATTTTTCCTTCTTTTTCGATAGGTTTACTAATTGTGATTTCTTCATTCCTGCCAATTTGATGGGCAATTTTATATACTGGCTGCCAGTTTTCATCGGCACTTTGAATTCTTTTAAAATTATTGTTTTTAGCGATTTGACTAGGCGCCATAAAGTCTAACATTTTTATAAGCCTATTTTTGCTTTGTGGTAATGTGATATGAATATTTATAGTTTCTTTTTGATTAATATTTTCTAAAGTTAATAAATTTATAAAATTATTGATATCTTGATTACCACTAATAAGGTCTTTACGATATTGTTTTAACAATCTTAAATCATTAATATTTTCTAAACTTACTTGATTAAACATATTCATGTTTCACCCCCACATCACGCTTTTTAAGTATACTATAAAAATAAATATATGTCAAATTATGTACATATTTAGTTACTAGGGAAAAAACCTTTTTTTAAGGTTTTTGATTTTGATTTTTCGCTAGTTAAATTTTGACAATAATTTTCACATTTAAGGACATTAAATTGAATCATTTTATCGTTTTTAATTATTTGATAACCATCTATAATATATTCATATGATTCTAAGACTTGTTTTTGAAGATCGCGTATTTTTTGACATTTGGTAATAAAACCATTGCTGCAAGTCCAGCAGAGTGTTTTTGTATAACCGTCAATTGTTTGATTTAACTTTTCTTCTAATTGATCACTATATGGGTAAGATTCAATGATTCCTTCTTCTTTTACATATATAATATTTTCGTTTTCCATAAATATTCACCATGGCCGATTGATTATATCATAATGTTTAATAATTATAAATGTATTTTAAAAGTGTTTTTTGTTTCTAT
>JAFUBK010000067.1 GCA_017460245.1 Bacilli bacterium | reverse complement strand
ATAGTTATATTTAATTTTCTACTATTATCAACAATTTCATCTCTTGTTGTAAAAAAATCATGATAAAAAATGGACACAAAAATATCATATAAATCTAAAATAAGATTATTATTATATACACCAATTTCCAGCATATTTTCTTCATTAAAGTGTAATTCATGTGGATTCTTTTTATATTTATCAAAAAATTTATTCATTTAATTATCCTTTCAATGATTGAAGAGCATCATAATATGCATTATTTAAATTATTTATAGTTAAATCATTGTCATCTATATTATTAATAAATTCATCAGTAATACGTAAACGTAATACTTTATCAGTATTACTGGTAATAAATCCATTAAACTCAATATCTGTTTTTTTATCATTAAAATTATCAATATTTTGTGATGCATCTTCAAAAGTAAGTGATTCAATTATATTTTTTAATATATTTTGAATATACTTTATAACAAAATCTATAGGATTTACATTTTCATCAAATATATTAACTTCTAATACTGTATCTTTGAATGATTGCTTTAATGTTTCATCATTTTCTATGCCTAAGTATTCTGATAATAACTCTACTTGTTGAGTTTTGTTATAACTTGAAAAACCAGATATTCCTAATCCTGATATACCGGATAAATTTATTGTTTTTATCGTCTTAACAATTTTTTTAACAGAACTATAATATGTTTCAGAACTAAAAACACTATTAGATGCTTTTTTTATTTTACTTTGTCCTCTATCAGGAAACATTAATTTTGGAATTAGATTTGCTAACCCATTACCTCCACCAGATGATGATAAACCACCATTTGAAATGGTTTCATTAATAATTTTATTAGATCTAGGTAATGTTTTTCTTGTAGATGTCCCCATTTGTACTACACTTCCTTTACTTCAAAAAATAAGCAGTATCCATCTTAAAATAAGACGATACTGCTATCTTATAATTAGATTATATCATATTTTGGTAATTTACTATATATATTTCTCGAAGAAAGTTAATTTACAACTAGGGTTATCGCCACCTCCGGCATTTATATGATTAGATATCACCACAACATTAGAATTATTACCATAAGCATCTAAAATACGATTAACCCTTTCAGTAGGCGTGATAGTTTCATCAACGCTTCTAATCAAAGTAACTGGAATCCCTCTTCTTTGAAATTCCTCATACATTTCTCTAGCAATCAGTAAAGTAAGGTCTTTTTCTCTAACACTACCATTAACAGCGCCTGCGTCTTCACCGCCGTGGCCAGCATCAACAACAACTCTTAAATTATTCATAGAATCGCCCCCTAAATTAATATATGTAATTTAAATAATTTGGCTATAAAAAATGCTTTTAGTTAAAGTATTCACACATTAACTTATTCTTTAAACTTTTTATAATTTGTCAAAAACAAAAAAAACTGTTAATATATTAATCCACAAACTCAAATTAGAGTTTTTTAAACAAAAAGTTTTATACAACAGGTGGTATATATGAAATACAATGATACAAAACAAGAGTTATTTAATTATTTAAATCCAGAAGACAACAATCAAATTTCTTTAATGAATAAAAAAGACTTAAATGAATTATTACATTATATAAATAATTATTATTTAGAAGTACGTCAAAATCTTCAAATTGACGATTATATAACTTTTGGTTTAGAACTAGAACTAGAACATACTAACGAAAATTTAATAAAAGAAGCCATACAAAAAATAGGCATTAAAGAAGATTGGACTGTTAAACACGACAATAGTCTAACATGTGGTGCAGAAATAACATCACCTATATTAGTAGATGATGAAAAAAATTGGAACGATTTGAAAAAAATATGTACCACACTTAAAAACTATGCAACAATTGGTCCACATTGTGGTGGTCATATTCATATTGGCTCACAAATCGTAAATTTAAAACCCGAAGTTTTAATAAAGTTTATAAAACTATGGTCAGCATATGAAAATATAATTTATCGTTTTTTATATGGCGAATATTTAACACCTAGACCCAATATTTTTATGTATGCAAAACCTATTTTTAAATTACTGTGGGATGATTATGAAGATTTATGTAAAACGTCAAATTCAATATTTGAAATAATGATTAAAGAACTTTATTATAATCGTAATAGCGCCATTAATTTTTACAATTTCCACCTTTCAAATGCCGAACCAAAAAATACTATTGAATTTAGAAATCCAAATGGTTCTTTAAATCCAATTGTTTGGCAAAACAATGTAAATTTATTAATAAAAATGTTTCTTTATGCTAACAATTCGTCATATAATGATACTATTATTTCAAAAAAAGAAAAATCTAATGAATATTCCTTGTTAGATTCATATGATAAAAACGACAATTTAATAGATGAATATAACAAAATATATTTAAATCAAGCTTTAGAATTTTGCGATATGATATTTGAAAACAATCTTGATAAAATATACTTTTTAAGACAATATTTAAAATCTTTTGAAACCAGTACAACTACAATGACTAAAGCCAAAACATTTACTAGATAGATATATATAATAAAAAAGCAAGCCAAAGCTTGTCTTTTTTTATCCATGAACAATTTTAAAAGTATCTTTTAAAATCATAATTTCTTCATCAGTCGGCATAACATACACCTTAATTTTTGAATCAGCAGAAGTAATAGTTCCTTTTTGAATGTTTTTATAAGAAGCAATTGAATCATTTGTTTTTTCATTAATAACAACACCTAAAGGAGCTAAACGCTTAAGTACCTCATATCTAACATCAGTACCGTTTTCACCAACGCCAGCTGTAAACACAATCATATCAACATTTCCTTTTAATTCCAAATAATATTGCGCAATATATTTAGCAATTCTATTATATTCCATAGTTAATGCCAACTTAGCATCTTCATTACCTAAAGCCGCTTGTTTTTCAACATCACGACAATCAGAAAAACCAGAAATCCCAAGCAAACCACTTTCCATATTTAAAGCTTTAGTTACCTCAGAAATACTCATTCCAGATTGTTTACAAACATATTCCAAAATAGAAGGATCAAGAGAACCACAACGAGTTCCCATCATAAGACCACTAACTGGTGTAAATCCCATTGTTGTATCATAACACACGCCACCCTTAATACAAGATATAGAAGCACCACTACCTATATGACAAATAATTAAATTAACATCTTCCTTATTAAGTTTTTCCTTCATAACTTCCGTAATGTATTTATAGCTAGTCCCATGAAAGCCATATTTTCTTACTCTGTATTTTTCATACCATTCCAAAGGAACAGGATATAAAAAATTATATTTAGGCATAGTTTGATGAAAAGCCGTATCAAATACCGCAACTTGCGGAGCATCAGGCAGAATTTTCATCATACTTTCAATACCCTTAATATTAGCTGGTTGATGCAAAGGCCCCAAAGGAATTAAGCTTTTAATGTTTTCCAACACTTCATCATCAATTAAAATCGAATCAGAATAAATCTCTCCTCCATGAAGAACTCTGTGACCAATACCTTTAATATCTTAAATTTTATCGATAAATTTATTTTTTAAAAGTTCATCAAGCATACACTTAATAGCTATACCATGATCAGAAATATAAACTTCTTTTTTAATCTTTTCATCGCCAAATTTCAAAGTATAAAAACTATCATCCTGACCAATTTTCTCCACATATCCACTTACAATTTCTTTTTGTATAGGCATATCGTATAACGAAAATTTCAAAGAAGAACTACCTGCATTAATAACTAAATATTTTTCGCTCATCTTCCACCTCTCTATAATTAAATAAAAAAATATTAAAAACTAAATGGCGTCCCAGAGAGGATTCGAACCTCCGACACCGGCCTTAGGAGGGCCGTGCTCTATCCAGCTGAGCTACTAGGACACATTTTAATTATAACACATTACCTAGCATTTAACAAATAAAAAAGATAAGACCAACTGTCTTATCCAAAAAATCTTTTAATTTCAATTTCAGCATTTTCAATTGAGTCAGAACCGTGAATTAAATTTTGTGATTTATTATTTGCAAAATCACCTCTTATAGTTCCAGGATTAGCTTCTAATCCGTCAGTAGGTCCCATAATTTTTCTCATAGAATCAACTACTCCACTACCCTCAACAACCATACCAATAACAGGTGCTGACATCATATACTCTACAATTTCTGGAAAAAAAGGTTTATCAGCTAAATGTGCATAATGTTCTTTTAAAATATCTTCATCTAAATTCATCATTTTCATATCCACAATTTTAAAACCTTTGTTTTCAATTCTTGTAATAATTTGACCAATTAAACCTCTATCATAAGCATCAGGTTTAGTCATAATATAAGTTCTTTCCATATTAACCTCCTATTTAATAAATCCAATTATAAACAATAATACAATATTATAAGCATACCTAAATTTAAATCTAAATTTCAAAGAAAATTCTTTTACTGCAACAACCTTATCAACGCCACTTACAATCCAAGATTCCAAATATTTAGGAACCGAAATATTAATTGGAAACATGTGACTTCTTATCATATCTTCTTCTTTACGTGTTAAAGTAAAATTTTTTCGAGCTGTTTCCAAAGCTTTAGCTGGATGAATAAAAGTTGAAACAAATTTCTCTTTCACACTTCTATTATCGTGGCTCAAAAAGAAATCATGTAAAAGTCCACCTCTCGCAGTTTGCTCATAATCCAAATGCATCATTTTTGCAATCTTATATGAATAATAAGAAACCCTAACCGAATGATCAAAACGGCTAATTCCGTGATGTTCAATAAGTTTAAGTTTATTAAATTCTTCGTTTTTCATTATATTTTCAACAATTTTTGCATAATTAGAATCCTGCATTTCAAAATTCATAAATAATATCTCACCTCTGGGTACTTTGTCATTATATCATATTCGCATATAAAAGGCAAATTACTCAGTAGGTTCATTTCCTTCAATCGTAAGAGTCTCTCCCATAGGCTGAATTTGAATAAAAGTATTACCATCATTAACTGTTATTTCTTCTCCAGAATCTTTAAATTTATACACAGTTTGACTAGAACGACTAGATTTTTCCCAGGTTATTGGGGCGGCATATCCATCAGTAATAAAATATCCTTCGCCAGACCCAATATTTTCAAGTTTTTGCCTTCCATAAGAATCATAAGAATAATTTTTAATTGGAGTTATAATTATATTTTTAGCAGTATAGTGCTTACCAGTAATCGCATCAGTATATGCAGTAGACGACATACTTCTAAGATATACTTTGTTTTCACTATCATATTCATACGAAGTATCTGTATAATAAGAATATTTAATATAAATGTTATCAGCTTTCATAGCGCCCTCATGATCTTCCAAACTAATTTCATCCACACTATAGTTTAATAACAAATCTTTATTTGTATCACGATCATAACCCTTCTCTTTAGCAAAGCCTTTAATTTTCTCCATACTAGTAAACGCTGTATGTTCTGTAGCTTTATTCAAACTAGTATCTCGCCAAAACACACTAGAATCAATAAGTCCATTTATGTTGTCAATTTCCAAAGAAGCAATATCCCTTTTTGCGTCATCACTATAACCAAAATGAACATATATTGCATCATTTTCCATCGCATAATCTAAATAATATGGTCTTGCACTCCTAACCGAACCAATTTTTGAAGTGTCTTGATCTTTAAAAATTGCCATCATTCTCGTAATGCCGCCTTCAGCAATTATTTCATACGTAATATAAGCATCTTGAAGGCCAGCATGAGGCCACGCCTGGTGATTATTATTAATCATTACAGCAATTGGCCTAGATTTAGAATTTTCGTCAACAATCTGTAATTTTTTAACAACTTTCTTTTTTATTACCTCTTTAACTTCAGGTTGATTATTCCATAAATAATAAAGAACACCACCCGCAATCAAAAGAATCAAAATAAAACCAAAAAACACTTTTCTTTTCTTTT
>JAFUBK010000006.1 GCA_017460245.1 Bacilli bacterium | reverse complement strand
TTTTCATCTGTATTATGCACTTTATTGTTACAACGTCCATTTATAAATACCCAATTTGGAGCAAATCAAAATGATTTGATGATCGCCTTTTTTGCCTTATTTATATTTATGAGTATTTTTAATAGTTTTAACGCTCGAACTCAAAGGTTAAATCTTCTGGCCCACATTTCACAAAACAAAGTTTTTTTATTAACAATTCTATTTATTTTAGTAGTTCAAGTAACTTTAATTTATTACGGTGGCGATTTATTTCGTACATATGGCTTATCTTTGTTTGAATTTGAAACAATGATATTAATTGCTTCATTGGTAATTCCTGTCGATTGGATTCGCAAATTATTCCTTAGAAAACAAGGCAAAATTGGAGGCGTTTGATAATTTGCAATTTTTTAAAATTTTGCTATAATAAAAGTCACAAAGAGGTGGTTAAAAATGAATAAATTTAAATATACCAAAACCGCAATGTCCATTTTACTAGCAGGTACGCTTGCTTTACCAATTGTTGGGTGCAGTAGCAAAAAACAAGAAGAAAACTACCAACAACCATCAATGGAACAAATACAAGAAACACAAAAGCAGCCAGAAGAAATACAAACAGAGGATCCATCCACAGCAGTAGAAAGCGCAATAACTATAATGATTGATGGCGCTGAAAGATTATCTGAAGCTTCAGAAGAAGCTAAACAAACAGAGTCATATCAAAATGAAAAAGAAGAAGTTTTAAGAAATTTTGATGTTTTATTTGGATTCCTTTTTAATCATAAAGAAATCGATGGCTACACTATAGATGATGTTTCAGAAAGTACCAAAGAAAGAGCCAAAGAAGCTTTATTTGAATTAGATAAGTATATCGAAGTATATATTCCAGATTATAAAGAAAAAGCCAAAGAAAAGCTACAAGACGCTAAAGAATTTTTAGAAGACAAAGGTTCAGATGCCTTTGCCTGGCTATCAGATGAATACGATAATTTAAAAGAAAAAACTTTAGAAAAAAAGAAAAAATAACTAAAGAAACCAAGATAAAAGGGTTTCTTTTTTTGTTGAAATTTAATATAAATTATGTTATATTGAATATCGTAAACATAATGCAAACAAAAAAGGAGTAAGATGCACCATGATAAATTTTATTGTATGTGACGATGATAAAAAATATAGAAATTTAGTAGAAACAATAATTACTAAATATATGATGAAAAACGAAATTGAATACAAACTTCATGTTTTTGATGATTATAATAAAGATTTTATGCGTACATTAGAAACAAAAATGCCTTTTAAAATATACATTTTAGACATTGAAGCTCCTACAAGATCCGGAATTGACATTGCTAGACTAATCAGAAATAAAGATGTCGATAGTATTCTTATTTTTTTAACTGGACACCAAGAACTTAGCCAAGTAGTAATAAGAAATGAATTTTTATTTTTAGCTTTCATAAATAAATTTGATGATTGTGAAAATCGTTTAAAAAACGCAATTGACAAATCTTTAAAAATATTAAAAACGAAAAAAACAATCAAGTTTAAAGATGGTGGAACAACATATACAATTAATTTAGATGACATTTTATATATTACAAAAGACAGCATTGAAAGAAAAAGTATTATCAAAACCGATTTTGCAAAATTTGGATTAACCAAACCACTAACTGAAATAAAAAAATTACTTACCGCAAACTTTGTTCAAACTCATAGAGCATGCCTGGTAAATCTTAAAAGAGTTGTTAGTTATAGCAAGCCAAAAAAATTAATCACATTTGATAATGGAGAAACAATAGATTTAGTCTCAAGAAAGTATGAAAGGGTGTTGATGTAATGGAAAAGTATGTTTTTTGTTTTATAGGTGTAGCCTTTGCTTATTTTTTCTGCATAGTTTGTTGGCATAGATTACTAAACAAAAAAATAGAATGGAAAAGTTATAAAATATACTTATCATTGTTTATTTTAGCAATTGTTGGAACTGTTTTAAATTTTACCATTCCACGTTTTTTAAGACTAATTTTTGCTTTTTTGATTTTGATAATAATAAATTACATCTTTTTTAATCGCAATATGAGCCAAGTAATCCTACTTGTTTTAATGTCAGAACTTATTTCCGTAATAAGTGAGTTTATATTTGTAATAATACTATTTTTATTAATGAATGTAGGTGTTGAAAACATATCCACAACCCAAGTAGGCGTGTTAATAATCAATTTGGGAGTAACGTGTATATCGTTTATGTTTTTGAAATTTAAATTTGTTTATGCCGTTTTTAATTACTTGTATAAAACATTTGAAAATATGAAGAAAAGCAATTTAATCATTTACTTTGTTATTGCTATAATATTGATAAGTGTTTCTTTAATAATGTCTTATATGAATTTACCATATACTATAATGTTAATAGTAAATACAATTTTAATGTTATTTTATTTAATAATGCTCTTTAGACTAGCTAACGCCAGAGAAAACTATAAAGCTATCAACAATAAATATGAAACAAGCTTAAGTAGTTTGCGTGAATACGAAGACATTATGGATAAGTATAAAGTGGCTAACCACGAAAACAAAAATCAATTATTAACAATTAGAAATATGATAAAACCAAAAGATCAAAAAATTGCTAATTACATAGATGAACTAGTTGACAATAAAATTAAGGATAATGAAACCATATTTTATCAAACGTCAAAAATTCCAGAAGGTGGGCTTAGGGTAACTATTTACTCTAAACTTTGTAAAATGGATGCTTTAAATATTGAATATGAGTTAGATATCGCAAGTGATGTAAAAGTCGAAGATTTAATTGAACTTGATGATTCCACAATGCTTAATATTTGTAAGATTGTTGGTGTTTTTCTAGATAATGCCATTGAAGCCGTAGAAAATTTAAGTGACAAATATATTATTATTGAAATATTTGTAATGGATCAAAATTTATGTATCGAAATTTCTAATTCCTATGAAGGGAATATTGACTTTACCAAAATTGAAAATAAAGGATATACAACAAAAGGAAAAGGTCACGGTTATGGCCTATCACTAGTAAATGATATTATTAAAAATAATAATCTTTTAATTCATGAAAACGAAATAAGTAAAGAACTATTTACGCAAAAGTTAAAAATAAAAATGTAGAATAATCTACATTTTTTATTTAATTAAACTTTTTGGGCATTCTGGCTCGTCCCACCATACTAATATGCAAGCTTGACTTCCAATTCCAGCAAAGAATGAACCAATACTAGCTAAAGCATTTGCTAAAAATTCCACAACAAACATCTCCCTTCTTTAAATTTATGTTTAAATAAAATTTAAACCGTATATTTTTTATAGTTATCATAAGGCATTTTAAATAATTTATAAACTGCAGGTGCTGTAACAAAACATTGTAATACTAAAGATAAAATAAAACAATTAGATAAAAAATTATCAGGTATAATAAGTGCTGAAGCTACAAAAATTATAGCTAATACTGTAGATATAATTTTATAACTTTTTCTTCGCTTAGGATTAACAATTGGTCTTTTTTCTGTATCCGCAGGACTGTTTTTAGCAATTAATAATATTCCAATAAAACCAGGCACTAATTTTAACCAAAAAGGTATAATAATTACTGAACACAAATAAGGTAAACCAATAAACATAATAGTAGAACTAATTAAACAAGCAATACTACTTTTAGCATGAAGCCCAAAAGAAGGCATCCTAATTATGTTATATATTAAAGTAAAAATAATTAATTCCTTTACAATTCCTAGAACAAATGCAATTAAAACAATAAAGATTGTTTTAGTTATTGTTAAATATAATCCAGATAGCCCATATTTAATTTCTTCAATTTTCTCGTTTGAATAACTCGGATTATATTTTTTTATTACGTTTAAAGAACTATCAATAACCAAATCTTTCACTTTATCAACTACCTTCTAGAAATTACCACCATAATAACATTTTCAAAACCTAAAAATTCACTTTTCAAACATTCACCTTATTTTCTTGTATAAAAAAGCTAAAAAAAAGACATAAAATAATTTTTATGTATTTTAATCACAAAAAACACAGTTTAGAACAGTAAAATAAAAATAGAATAACATTATAGTAGAGTTGTAATTGTTACAAAAACACAAAAAGTGCAAAATGTGTCGAATTTTGT
>JAFUBK010000066.1 GCA_017460245.1 Bacilli bacterium | reverse complement strand
ATTTGTTCCTTTTGCTGAATGATGTTCCAATGGTTCCAGGTGCTTTAGGATGTTCCAATTGTTACAGGTGCTGAAGGATGTTCCAATGGTTCCAGGTGCTGAAGGATGTTCCAACTATCATTTAAATTAAAATAACATATCATTAAAATAAAAAGTATGCAGTAACTAACATTAAAATTATAAGAGTATACTATAATATTATAGTACCTAATGAATCAATAAAAAACACTTTTTTTAATGTAAGTAACATATTAAATTTTATTACATTTTTTCAAATTTTTATAAAACATGTTCCGGATCATCTCCAGAAGTTCCACAAAATCAAGTTAAATGAACCCACCAGCAGCAAAAATTTATAAAAATTTTTTCCGGATCATCAAAGACAACAACAACAAAAACCAAAAAGTATATATAGTAGTTCCAACCAATAGAATAATAACGAGCTACAAAGTAGCACGTGAAAAAATAAAGAGGTTTAAAAAATGAATTTTAAAAAACTGTTAAAACAACAAGAAACCGCAAAAGCTGCAGTAAATAACAACGTTGCAACTACTGAAGAGTTTATAAAAAGTGTAGAGGAGTTAAAAATTAAAATAACTGAATATTAAAGAGGTTAAAATATGCAAGAATTAAACGCATTTTTAAAAGAATGGCAAAGAACTATTAACCGCCAACCATTAACCGGCGGCAAACGTAAAGAGGCTTTTTTAAGTTTTAAAAACCGCCTTTATAATAACTTCCGCGTTGAAGTCATGGAAGGTATAAATTTAAACCGTGTAAAAGGACAATATTTAAAAATTAACGGTCATGCAGTAGCTTTAAAAATTTTTAAAAAAGGCACTAGAGCAGGTAAAGTATCTTTTTATATTTTACCTTAATTATTTTTTTCAGGAGTTGAAAACATGGTAGATAATAAAAAAGGTTATAGAAAACTATTAAACTTAAGAAATAGATTTTTAAACAATCAAATAAATTTTAATGAATTTTTAAACGAGTTGGAAATAATTTTATTTAACTATATAGGAGTAAACGCAGTAAAACTTGCAGGAGGTAATGGTTTATATGCGTACTCTACAATAGCAAGAAGGTTATTACAAGAACCAACCGGAAAAACTGAATCATTAAAAAATTTGAAAATAGATTTATTATACTATGAAATTTAAACGGCCGGATCATCAAACCCGGCCAACCATTAAAAAGGACGTGAAAAAATGAAAAAATTATTTGAAGTACAAAAAGATTTAAAAGAATCTCCAGAACTTGAAAAAGTGGAAATTATAGAAGTAAACCCGGACGGTTTAAGATTATACTTTAAACCAGGAACCCAAAGAACCGGAAAAGAATTATTAAAAGTACAAGAAATTTTATTTAATTATAAAATTTTTAACTTTATTAAAAATGAAAAAGTTCTATTATTTGAAAATGAAATTAAAGAAATAGGTATAACCATTTATTAAAGGACGTGCAAAAAATGGATAATTTTAAAAAAATAGCTAAAATAGTTAATAATACAGGTTTTTTCTTATTATTCAACATTTTAGTATATAGCTATTTAATAATTTTAACATTATAAGCAGTTGAACGCCCGGCCGGCCGTCCGGATCATTAACGGCCAAAATATTCAAAACATAAAAAAAAGGACGTGAAAAAATGAATTTAGAATCAACCCCATATATTACAATTAGAAGAGCAAACGGTTTAAATTATATAGATTATACCCAGTGCGATATTTTAGGACTAAACGACGACAGCAGCACCGCAGCAGCAAGGAGTTATAATACTATTATTGGAGTATTCACCAGGGACAGCACCGGGGAAAAAATATATCTTGAAACATCAGGAGTATACAGCACAACCACCACTAGCAAACATAAACCAAGAGCTGCAGCAATAGCAACATACAATAATTATAAAATAGTCCCAGAAGTACGCCCGGACGTACTACATGATTTATATTTTTATAATAAATATGCAGCTGATGAAATTATAAAAGAGGCCCAGGAAAGGGCCGCAATACTTGAAGAGTTAAAAAACCAAGATATAAACGGAGCCAGTATAAAACACGCAAAATATACCGGCACCATCAAAGCCAGCAGGAACCCAGAAACAACAACCTATAAGAACGGTAACCAGTTAGTAAAATATTACTATCAAACAAACTTTAAATACTGCAGCAATATTTATTACGAAGTAAACCAGAAAGCCACCCCGTACCAAGTCCAGACCAGGACCGGCCCGGCAGTAACCAACAAATACAAAAACACAATAGTTAATATAAGGAGCTGATTCAGTTCATTATATTACTATTATTATTTTTTTACCTATTACTGCTGCAAATATTCAAAGATAATAAAATAATATTTACATCAATAATAATTATAAGTACAATAATATACTTATCAATATTCTAAAAACTTATAATTATAATCTTATTTTTTACAATACCATATAACAAACCATCAAACATATAATAATACATATACAACAATATTACAATAGCTATATACTGCAGCTGCATCAGTACAGTATAATTTTTTTTCATTACTTCCAGATCAATAAATATTATTGGTTGATAGGTTGTATTTTTTCTTTATTATTTTTTCCCTTTTTTTCTTTTATTTTTTTTATGTTCTTTTTTCATTCTAAAAAGTATGCATTTTTAATAGTTTTTTGTATTGAATTTTACCCGTACCGTCTATAATGAATAACAACAGCATATTTATTTGAAAAACCCAATACATCCCAAAAATACAGGGGGGCGAACCTACACACATAGCTGTATTTTTCATTCTGTATTTTGGTTTGTATAACATTGTTATATTGTATGTGTGTGGTTTTTGGTTATTTTACTTTTTTTACTTTTATGTTTGTATGTGTTGAAGTAATTTTTAGTAAAATTTGTTTTATTGTTGGAGTTCTAATAGCTATATTGTTTGTTGGTTGGGCATTTGTTTTTTAATAGCTATTTGATACAATTCCATTATTGTTAGTTCTGTATTGTCAATATAACTTATTCTAATCCAAAGTAAAATGAAGTAACACGAAGTAACATTTTGGTAAAATTTTACTTTTTTAACTTCGTGGGGTTATAATTTTACTTCGTGGGTTGTAAATTTTACTTTTGAGTTTTTACGATTTTCTTCTTTTGATTTCTATCAATCTCTGTTGGTTTAATTTCTTGAAAAGCCATTAGAGAAAAGCCCTTTAAACTATTGAAGCCCTTATTATTATTATTATTTATTATT
>JAFUBK010000005.1 GCA_017460245.1 Bacilli bacterium | reverse complement strand
TACCTGTTATATCTAGAGAATCAGTTTCTATTCCTAGTATAGCCTGTGCTTCATATTCTTTTATGGTAGAAGTTAATAGTTCATTTAATTTAGTGGCTTTACCTAGGGTAATAACTAAAAGGCCACTAGCAATAGGGTCTAAGGTGCCCGTATGGCCGGCTTTGGTATTTAGCTTTTTTTGAATTTGATTTACAACATCCCTACTGGTTATTCCTTTAGGCTTGTTTATTAGTAAAACTCCAGTTACGTTATTTTTGTATTTCAAATATTGTTCCTTCTCTCGTATCTTTAATAATAATACCTTCATCTAGAAGTTCATTTCTTATTTTATCTGCTAGAACATAATTTTTTTCTTGTTTGGCCTGGTCTCTTTCTTTTATTTTTTCTAATATATGTTCTTTTAATTTCTCATCTATTTTTTCTTCTTTTAATAGGTCTAAACTTAAAACTTTGTCAAAGTCTTCAATTAAATATAGTTTACTTTTATCGGAAATATCAGATTTTAATACGTCGTAAAGTGTTGTTAAGGCAAGGGATGTATTTAAATCATTTTCCAAGGATTGTTTAAACTTATGTTGATATGTTTTTATTTTATCTTCTTCTAAAACGCCTTCGTTTTTTAAAGATTTTATTTTGTTTTTTAATTTGTTATAAGCTTCTTTAGCGTTATCTAAGTTACTAAAATCAAATATTAACTGTTTACGATAATGTGATGAAAGACACATATATCTAAAGGTAGTAGGATTATAACCTTTTTCTATTAAGTAATCGACGGTTAAAAATTCACCTTTGGATTTACTCATTTTACCTGATGATGTATTTAAGTGTTCGGTATGAAACCAGTATTTACACCACTTGTGACCTAAATAGGCTTCTGACTGGGCTATTTCATTGGTGTGATGTGGGAAAATATTGTCTACTCCGCCACAATGAATATCTAAATGTTCTCCTAAATATTTAATAGCTATGCTTGAGCATTCAATATGCCAACCTGGGTAGCCTTCGCCAAATGGGCTATCCCATTTTAGTTCTTGATCTTCAAATTTTGATTTGGTAAACCATAAAGCAAAATCACCTTGGTTACGTTTAGCTTTATCTTCTTCTACGCCTTCTCTTACGCCAACTACCATTTCGTCTATTTTGTGGTTGGTTAAGGCATAGTAGTCTTCTAATTTAGTAATATCAAAGTAGACATTGCCTTCTGATTTATATGCATAATTTTTTTCTAAAAGCTTTTCTATCATTTTGATATACTCATCAATTTGAGTTGTTGCAGGAACTACTATATCAGGCCATTTGATATTTAATTTTTGACAATCTTCTTTAAAGGCCTCTGTGTATCTTTTTGCGATTTCTAAAACAGTTGTATTTTCTCTTTTAGCCCCTTTTAACATTTTATCGTCACCGGAATCTGAATCACTCGTTAGATGGCCAACGTCGGTTATATTCATACATCTTTTTACGTTGTATCCTAAATATTTTAGTGATTTTTCTAATATGTCTTCGGATATGTAGTTACGCATATTTCCAATATGGGCATAATGATATACTGTAGGTCCGCAAGTATAGAGTGTTACTTCTTTGTTATCATAAGGAATAAAATCTTCTACTTTATGAGTTAGTGTATTATAAAGTTTCATTTGAATCACCTTTTTCTTTTTATATTATAGCATATTCAAAACTTTATGTGAATGATTAGTAATTTTATTTTATCTTACTTTTTTTGCAACAAAATATATTTTTAATGATTAATTATTTAAAAATCTATTTTTTATAAAATATAAATATTTAAATAAAAACAAGGCTTATTACCTTGTTAAATAATTTCGTTTTTTATATTTGGGTTTTTTAGTACTTCAATTAATCTATCAATTTCTTCTTTAGTGTTATAGAAGTATAAACTGATGCGACAAGTGTTTTTTATGTGAAGTTCATCTTTGGTCATTTTAGCACAGTGGTTGCCAGCTCTTGTACATATATTATATTTGTCTAAATATATTGATAAATCTTGAGCAAAAATACCATCATAATTGATGATTACAACCCCACTTTCTGAAAACTCATTATAAATAGTTATTTGGCTTATTTCTTTTAACCTAGATATAAGATAATTTTTTAATTCTAGTTCTTTTTCGTGGATTTTATCAAACCCAATATTTTGTAAATATTTAAGGACGTAGCCAAATCCAATGACACCAGCGACGTTTGGAGTTCCTCCTTCTAAACGTTCAGGCATTTCTTTGTACACTTTATGAAAACTACTATCAAATTCAGCATTCATTCCACCACCAAAGATAATTGGTTTTATATCTTTTAAAAGCTCTTTTTTTCCGTAAATTATGCCTACTCCAGTGGGACCACACATTTTGTGGGCTGAAAAAACTAAAAAATCAATATCTAAGTCTTGAACGTCTACTTTCATATGAGGAACGCTTTGAGCTCCATCTATTAGTACTAAAATATTATGTTTGTGAGCATATTTAATAATTTCTTTTATCGGCCTTATATCCCCTACGACATTAGTGATGTGGGCAAGAGAGATAACTTTTGTATTTGGCGTTATGGCATTTATAACATTTTCTAATGTTACTTTATGATCTTCTGTTAGACTAATATATTTTACTTTGATACCGATTTGATCTTTTAATTCAAACCAAGGAAGAACATTAGCAGCGTGTTCTGTTTTGGTAATTAGGACTTCATCATTGGTGGTTAAATAATCTTTAAAAAAACCAAAAATAATTTTATTTAAAGAGTCAGTACTACCACTAGTAAAAGCTATTTCGTTTACTTCTTTAGCATTTATAAGTGTTTTTACTAATTGGCGAGTATTTTCATATTCTTCACTGGCTTTAATACTCAAGGTATAATCTCCTCTATGAGCGTTTGAACTATAGTAATTGTAATAGTCGCTTGTAGCCTCGGCTAAAACTTTTGGTTTTAAAGTTGTGGCTCCATTATCAAAATAAATAATCCCAGTTCCTAAGATTTCAAAATCTTCACGATTCATAAATCACCTCCTATAAATATGCGTTTTTTGTGGTCCTTTTTCTTTTGGCTTTTCGTTTTGTTTTTGTTTTTC
>JAFUBK010000065.1 GCA_017460245.1 Bacilli bacterium | reverse complement strand
GCCTCTTCGGATGCTTTTTTTGTAGGTGAAGGTGAAGAAGAAAAGGAAGAAAAGCCAATGAAGTCCGAACTCTTCAAAGTGCATATGAAGAAAACCAAGGTAGATAATGGTTTCCAAATCCAGTGCAATCACTGCAGCAGAAAATATAACGTTGGAAGAACCTTCGGATATGGCACGTTATGGGCCCATATCAAAAAAAGTCACCCATCTGAATACGCGGTAGCGAACAACCAAACCCAAATCTCCAGGTACGCAACCCCTTCTAATCAATTATTTCGTTACACGACTGAAAACAATAGAGAACAAATGGCATTAATGGTTGCAACTGAACACTTACCTTTTGGTTTTGGTGAGAAAGTAGGTTTTATTAATTATTGTCAAAATGCATTAAATCCTGCAATGCAACGTGTTCCTAGATCCACTCTCACACGTACACTACATAACATTTACAGTAGAGAAAAAAACATATTGAAAACATATTTTTCTGAATTTCAAGGTCGCGTTTCCGTATGTGCCGACATATGGAGCGACAATTTTGGTAGTCATTCATATTTGGGTGTCACATGTCATTATATGGACAATAACTGGGACATGCAAAAAAGAATTCTTGCATTTCGTGTTTTTGATGACTCGCATTCAGCTCAAAATATTTTTCAACTCCTTAAAATCATTTTTCAAGAGTATAATATCCTAAACAAAATTTTTGCTATTGGCTTTGATAATGCTGCAAGCAATACTGCATCTATTCCTATGTTACAAAAATTGTGCAATCCTTATTTTGGGGGTAAATTATTTCATCAACGTTGTGCATGTCATGTTTTAAATTTGTGTGTTCAAGCTGGATTATCAGAGCTTTCTACTTTTATTAAACCAATTAGAGATAGTATTAACTATATCTGGAGGCATAACAAAGTCCAGAAACAATGGTTAAAATATTGCATTTCGAATAATATGCATCCCAAAAAATTTTCTCGAGATATTACCACTCGTTGGAATTCAACTTATAAGTTGCTTTGTGAAAGTGTTGAATATAAGGAATTATTAGTTTCTTTTATTACTTATTATGTTCCTTCAATTTCTCTTCAATTGAACCATTGGGATGTATGTATAAAAATTCTTGAATTGTTACGTGTTTTCAATGATGCTACTGTCGCTTTATCTGGTGTTTACTATCCCACTACTCATTCATTTATTATTCAATGTGTTAATATTGTTGGTGCATTCAATGATTGTGATGTTGATCCTCAATTGAGTCCATGTGTTGATGCCATGAGGAGAAAATGGTTACAGTATTATGGGCAAATTCCAAATATTTACTTGCTTGCATCGTGTTTAGATCCACGCTTTAAATTTGAATATTTGCAGGTTTATTTAGTTAATTATTACAAATGTTTAGATTTAGAAGTTGATGTTCTTCAGTCTTGTGATTCCGTTAAGGAATTGCTTTATGAATTTTACAATGAATATCTTAAAATATATGGTCCGTCTTTGAATGTGCCGGTTTCACAACCCCAACCCACATCTGGTGGTAGTAGTTCTCAAAAATTTACATTAAGGGGCTTAGGGGATCGACTGTTCTCCGAAAGAACCAAAAAATTACGAACATCTTCTTCATCCTCAACGGAATCCGAGGTTGACCGGTATTTACAAGACAGTCATAAATTTAAAGATGAAGAATTTCGTATCCAGGATTGGTGGAAGAGTCATCAACAAGATTATCCAATTTTGGCAATTATTGCCAAACAAATTCTTGGAACGCCGGTTTCTACAGTTGCTGTGGAACAAGAATTTAGTGCAGGTGGAAATATTTTGGACCCAAGACGATCATCTATGTGTCCACAATCACTTGAAATGCAGTCATGTGTTGATGATTGGACAAAGGCCAAATATAGACAACAAGAACTTCAGCCGGATATAGCGAACGACTTCTTCGAAGATGAACAAGCGACGGGAACGGAAGGCAGTGAATAGATTCCGTTCCAACATCCAACCTCCAACACCGAGCAACTAATTAAAGGTAAAAGAACTACGTGGCCTTTGATTCCTCTACATTGATGGAGGATACGTAGGCAGCTTAATTATGGTAAAAAATTAAGTGCAAGGCCGATTTTTTTTAATTTTTTATTTTAATTTTAACTTTATTACATTGTAATATTGTATATTTGAATTCAAGCCTTCAAGGCCAATTTCTAATTTTATTTTATTTTTTGTGAAATTGTAAAGTTGTATTTATTAATAAATGTCAATTTCTTTTTTTCTAAACATTGTTAAATACTTCAATGAAAATGTTTGTAATTATTTAGATAAAGGTAGTCAAGTTTCTATTGAAGGAAGGATTCAAACAGGAAGCTATACTGATAAAGACGGAAATAGAAGAAGTTCTTTTGATGTTGTGGCTGATAATGTTACATTTTTAGATTCAAGAAGACAAGGTGGTTCTAATAATTCTAATAATGAACCTACACCATATGACTATCAAGAAGAGCCGGCACCTTCTGTAAATGTCGAAGATGATCCTTTTGCTGATTTTGGTGATAATGTATCTATAGATGATAATTTCTTAGATTAGAAGGAGGATAATAATGGCAGAATACCATAGAAAAAAGAAAAAAATATGTCAAATGTGTGCTGGAAAATCATTAGATTATATAGATGTTGATATAGTAAAAAAATATGTAAGTGCGGACAAAGGTAAAATTTTACCTCGTAGAATTACTGGTGCTTGTTCTAAACATCAAAGACATATTGCTTTAGAAGTTAAAAAAGCTAGATTTATGGCTTTAATACCATTTGTAAAATAATCCATTTTGGATTATTTTTTATTTTTTTAATCTTTTTTTAATAAATAAATGATATAATTATGTTGATACTAAAAAGGAGGATAGTATGAAAGATTTTGAAAAAACTGAAAATATTAATATAGAAGATATTCAAATTGGTAATAATACTTCGGCTGTGGAAAAACTTAATATTGAAGAAAAGCCAAAGGTATTTGATACTTCTTTAAAGGAAAAAAATACTGTGGATAATCAACCTTCTAGTAGGGCTTCTTTAGAAGATATTGTTAAAAATGATTTTCAAGAAAAAACTATGGTGAATTATAATATTCCTAATTTAAAAACTATAGGAATTGCTTCTGACCATAGAGGTTTTCGAATGAAGCAAAAACTGACAAAATATTTATCTAAAAAAGGTTATAGTGTTATTGATTATGGAACTGATAGTACTTCCAGCACCGATTATCCTGTTTTTGGATTTAAATTGGGTGAAGCTATTAGAGATCATCAAGTTATTAAAGGAATTGCTATTTGTGGAAGTGGCATTGGTATTAGTATGGCATGCAACAAAGTTGAAGGTGTAAGATGTGCTAAAGTAAATAATGTAAGTGAAGTAAAATGGACTGTTTATGATAATGATGCCAATGTTATTGCTTTATCTAGTAAAATGCCTATGTTTAGAGTTAAAGATATTGTTGATGTGTTTTTGAAAACTAATTTCAGTAATTTAGAAAGACATAAAAAGCGTATTGATATGCTTAATAAGTATAAAGGATAATATATGTTATTGAAAGCTATTTTATATATTATTTTTACTTTTTTGGCTATATGGGCATTAGATAGTATTAACATTAATGGACTTTTTAAGCAAAATAGATACTATGCTTCTAGGGTATTATATTTAATGGTAAGTATATCACTTTCATATTTAGTTACTAATTTTTTGTATGATTTTTTTACTTATTCAAATCTTTTTAACTAGGGGTGATAGATAATGAAAAGGCTAATTTTAATTACTGTAGTTGTTATAGCTGTGCCTTTTATAATTGTTAGTTTGTTTGTTAAAACTGATGAGATTAAGTTTCATTATGTATCAAATTTATTTGTTAGAGTAAAAGATGAGAAAAATTCTAAAATTATTAAAGTTCCGTTTGAGGAATATATTAAAGGAGTACTAGCTGGTGAAATACCAACTAGTTTTGATTTGGAAGCTTTAAAAGCACAGGCGGTGGCGGCCAGAAGTTATGTTTTAGTTCAAAAAGAAAAAAATAAAAAACAAGATTACGATGTTGTTAATACAACTTTAAATCAAGTTTATTTAACTGATGAAGAACTTAAAGAAAAGTGGAAAGGCGAATATGGTGCTAAAATAAATAAAATCAAATCGGCGGTATTAGCTACTAAGGGTGAGTATTTATCTTATAAAGGCGAAGTTGTAGAGGCTTTGTTTTTTTCTACCAGTACGGGAATGACTGAAAACAGTGAAGAAGTTTTTTCTACGATGGTTCCTTATTTAAGAAGTGTTAGTAGTGTGTGGGATGAGGCTTCGCCGGTGTATGAGGATAGTGTAACGTTTGATCTTGGCGATTTTTATAAAAAATTAGAACTTGAATATAATGAGAATCTTGTTTTTGACGTTCTTGAAAGAACTAGTACAGGGAGAGTTAAAAAAATAAAAATAAATGGAATAGATTTTAAGGGCCGTGATGTTGCGACGAGATTAGCACTTAGGTCTAACTATTTTGAACTAATACAAAACGGTGGAAAGGTTGTTATTAATACTAAAGGTTTTGGCCATGGTGTGGGAATGAGTCAATATGGCGCGCTTGGTATGGCAAAAGAAGGCTATAAATACGATGAAATTTTAAAACATTATTATCAAGGAACGGAAATAAAAAAAATGTAGTATAATTTTACCTATTTGAGTTAAAAATGATAATAGAGGTGAAAGAAATGAAAAAAAGAGTTTTGAAAAAACCTGTTTTATATTTGTCGTATGTTTTAATTTTTGCTTTGACTTTTGGTGCTTTATATTATTTTGATTTTTCTAATTCGAAATTAAAAGAAAGCGATTCTGATGATGATATGCAGTATGTATCGAGATTGTTTGGTAGTGATGATCTTCCTGTTGTTAATACTGAATCTACTTTAATGAGGCCATATACTGATTCTAACGTTAAGATAGTAGAAAACTTTTATAATTACAAAGGGACAGAGGAAGAGCAAGAAAATTCTATTACTAATTATGAACAGACTTATTTCCAAAATAATGGTGTAGCGTATGGTGGAGTTGACGGAGGGTTTGATGTGATGGCTTCTATATCTGGAACAGTCAGCTTGGTTAAAGAAGATAAGCTACTTGGTAATGTAGTAGAAATTACAAGTTCTGAAAAAGTGGTGACTATTTACCAAGGTTTAAGTGAAGTTAAAGTACAGAAGGATGCGACTGTTCGTCAGGGTGATATTATTGGAAAAAGCGGAGAGGCTAATATAAATAAAGATTTGGGAAGTCACATGGTATTTATGCTTAAGCTTGATAATATTTATGTTAATCCAGAAGAATATTATGATAAAGATGTAAATGAATTATAAATTTAAGTATCTTTTAAAGATACTTTTTTTATATGATTTTAAAGTATAGTATTTGGTCTATTTTTTTAAAGGGTTTATATACTTTAATAAGAGGCGATATGTATGTATATAGAAGAAAGAGTTTTGGATGAGGCTAATTATATGATCGTAACAGGAAAAACTTTAAGGGAAATTGCCAAAGTATTTGGAGTTTCTAAAAGTACAGTTCATAAGGATTTAAAAGAAAGACTAAGAAAAATTGATTCTTCTTTATTTTTAGAAGTTCAAAAAATTTTAAGATATCATGCACAAATAAGACATCTAAAAGGGGGCGAATCGACTCGAAAAAAGTATTTAAAAATACCAAATTAAACTATTAAAAGAGTTAGCCTTGTGTTATAATAATTAAAGGTGATGATTATGTTTTCAAAAGATATTGGAATAGATTTAGGGACAGCAAATGTACTTATTTATATAAAAGGACAAGGTATTGTTTTAAATGAGCCTAGTGTGGTAGCAATTGATGCGGATACTAAAAGACCACTTGCGGTTGGTACTGAGGCTAGGGAAATGCTTGGAAGAACTCCTGGTAGAGTTAAAGCAATAAGGCCTTTAAAAGATGGTGTTATTGCTGATTTTGAAATTACGGAAATTATGCTTAATCACTTTATTAGGAAAGTTAACGGGCGCTCTTTTTTGGCACGCCCTAGAATTTTAATTTGTTGTCCTTCAAATATTACTCAAGTTGAAAAAAATGCGATTAAGGAAGCTGCTGAAAGAACTGGTGCGCGCAAAGTGTTTATTGAAGAAGAGCCTAAAGTTGCGGCTATTGGGGCAGGAATGGATATTTCTAAACCTAGTGGTAATATGGTTATTGATATTGGTGGTGGAACTACTGATATTGCTATTTTATCTTTAGGCGGTATTGTTACTTCTTCTTCTATTAAAATTGCTGGTAATGTATTTGATAATGATATTATTAAATATATAAAGGATAAATATAAATTACTTGTTGGTGATAGAACTGCTGAGGATATTAAATTTACGATTGGTACGGTTTTTCCTGGGTCTTTAAATGAAAAAATGGAAGTTAGAGGTCGTGATTTAGTTACTGGTCTTCCACATACTATTACGATGACTTCTGATGAGGTTGAAGAAGCTTTAAGGGAAAGTGTATATACGGTTATTAATACGGCAAAAGCAGTTTTAGAGCAAACACCTCCTGAGCTTTCTGCTGATATTGTTGATAAGGGTATTGTCATTACTGGTGGTGGTGCTTTACTTAATGGATTTGACCAATTACTTGCGCATGAACTTAAGGTTCCAGTTTTTGTGGCAGACAGTCCTCTTACTTGTGTTGTTGAAGGAACTGGGGTTTTACTTGATAATGTTAATTTAATCGCAAACAATGGTTTAAATTATTAGTTATTGTTAATAATAGAAAAAAGGAGGCTTATTAAATGGAAAAAACTAAAGGTGAAATTTTAGAAGAAAAATTATTTAACGAATGTAAAAATGGTTTTGAAGGTCTTGATGAAAATAAAAAAGAAGTTATTTTTAAATTTAGTGATGATTATATTAATTTTTTGAACAAAGCTAAAACAGAAAGATTATTTACTAAAGAAACTATTAAGCTATTAGATTATAATGGTTTTAAAGATATTTTTAACGTTAAAGAAATTAAACCTGGAGATAAAATATACTATGTTAATAGATCTAAGGCTGTTTATGCAGCGGTTATTGGTGAAGATAAGCTATCTAATGGTCTTAATTTAATAGGGGCTCATATTGATAGTCCGAGACTTGATTTAAAACCTAATCCTTTATATGAAGATGGTGGTTTTGCGCTGTTTAAAACTCATTACTATGGAGGAATAAAAAAATATCAATGGACGACTATTCCTCTAGCTATACATGGTGTTGTTGTTAAATCTTCTGGGGAAGTGGTTGACATTAATATTGGTGAAGAAGATACTGATCCGGTGTTTACAATTACTGATTTACTTCCTCATTTAGCTAAAGATCAGATGAAAAAAACACTGTCTGATGGCATTGCTGGAGAGGATTTGAATTTACTTGTTGGAAGTATTCCTTATGAAGATGAAAAAGTATCAGAAAAGGTTAAACTTAATATTTTGAGTATTTTGAATAAAAAGTATGGTATTACTGAAAGAGATTTTAATAGTGCTGAACTTGAATTGGTGCCAGCTTTTAAAGCTCGTAGTTTAGGTTTTGATGAGAGTATGGTTGCGGCCTATGGACAAGATGATAAGTCTTGTGCTTATACTTCTTTGAGGGCATTACTTGATTTAGATAAATTACAAAGAACAGCTGTTTTGTTACTAACCGATAAAGAAGAAATTGGTAGTATGGGAAATACGGGTATGTATTCGGCTAATTTTGAACATTTTGTTTCTTTATTACTTGAGAAAACCTTGGAAAAAGAATTTAACTGTTTAAATAAATGTTTATGTAATTCGGAAATGCTTTCTGCTGATGTTACTTCTGCTTCTGATCCTACTTATGATTTTGTCGATGAAAAAAATAATGCGGCTTATTTGGGCAGGGGTTTATGTTTGATTAAATATACGGGTGGCCGTGGTAAAAGCGGAGCATCTGATGCTAGTGCAGAGTTTGTAGCTAAAGTAAGAGATATTTTTGAAAGTAATGATTTACTTTATCAGATTTCTGATATGGGTAAAATAGATGTTGGCGGTGGCGGAACTATTGCTTATATTTTAGCTGATAGAGGTATTGATGTACTTGACGCCGGAATTCCTGTTTTATCGATGCATGCGCCTTATGAAGTGGCCAGTAAGTTTGACATTTACAATGCATATGAATGTTATAAAGCGTTTTTTGAAGATTAAAAAATGCTTTTTTTTGTTATAATTATGTAAAGTGTAATTTCTTTGATTTTTTAATAATATTACCTTTTACCTTTGGTTGACTTTTTGATTTGACGTTGATATAATAATTGACATTTAGGAGGCACTGGTGTGGATACTATAATTAAAAGTAATATTGAAAACGATAAAATGGTTGATGATTTTTCTTGTGAACTGTTGGACGGAAAAATTAGGCTTGCATCGGTCAGAGGTTATATTTCTAAACCTAAGCATTTACAAGAAGATGCGGTTGGAAGTGCGGTTAAAGATGATAGATGCTTTTTGAATATTGTAGCTGATGGACTTGGTGGATATTCAAAAAGCGATGTTGCGAGCAGAATATTTGTTAAAGAAATGTTAAATTGGTTTGCTGATATGGATATGGATATTATTGATGATACCGATTTGATTATGAAAAAAATAACAAAGAAAATTAGGAAAATTAATCGAAAAATTAAATTTAGATACCGCGGAAAAGCTCAAACAACTTTTGCTTTGTCACTTACAAACAAATATAATACTATTATTTTAAATTTGGGTGATTCTACTATTTATACTTACGAAAATGATGAACTTAAATTACTTACGTATATTAAATTTTATTTAACTAATAAAAGTTATGAACAGATAAGAAGGCATATTTTTAATTTTTCTGTTGGTTCTTGTATAGGGGAATATCCTTTGTTTAAAATCCATAAAAGACTTATTGAAAATGAGGGTCAAAAACTTATTTTATCTTCTGATGGAGTTACTGATTTAATTTCGGAAGAAAGATTTACTAATTATTTTATTAACGATACTGATGCGAAAACTATTGTAAACGATGCACTTACAAGTCCAGATGTTGTAAGAAAAAGTGAGGATAATATTTCGGCTATCGTTGTTTCTTTACCAAAATCTAGTGCGAAAGAAAAGATGCTTAAACGTTAAATATAAAAAAATTGTTAAAATTAGATTTATTTTATAAAATATGGTAAAATTATTATTAGAGGTGAACTTTAATGGGGGAAGCAGTAATTACAAGAATATTTTTGATGATATTAGTATCATTCTTGTTTGTGGCTTTTGTTATGCCATTTGTTAAGAAACTTGCATTTCATATTGGAGCTTTAGATATTCCTAGAAGTGAGGAAGGGCATAGACATATTCATACGAAGACAACACCAAAGTTAGGCGGATTGGCTATGTTTTTAGGTTTTCTTTTTACTTATATGTTTTTTGGAGATACAAGTTCAACAATGAATTCAATATTGATAGGAAGTTTTTTAATTATTATTACGGGAATAATTGATGATATCCATTCAATTAGGGCGCTAGTGAAGTTCGTTGGACAACTTGCAGCGGCGTGTGTGGTTACGTTTTATGGTGGTATTTTACTTCAAGATGTAAGTGCGTTTGGAATTTATATTGATTTTGGGATTTTTGCTTACCCAATTACGATATTCTTTATTTTGGGATGTATCAATTGTATTAATTTGATTGATGGCCTCGATGGCCTTGCCGGAGGTATTAGTGCGATATACTTTTTGACTATTGGTATTATTGCGGCAATTATGGGTAGTTTAGGTTTAGATGTTATTTTAACATTTATGATGATTGGCGCTGTACTGGGATTTTTAGTACACAATGTTCATCCGGCTACGATTTTTGCGGGTGATTCAGGTTCGATGTTTATGGGATTTATGAT
>JAFUBK010000064.1 GCA_017460245.1 Bacilli bacterium | reverse complement strand
TTCCGTACTACAACGAAACAAACGATGCGTTAAACACTAAAAGATATATTGAAAGCTTAGGTGGACAATGTCATTTGATAATGGGCGATATTACTGATCGCGGTTTTTGTAAACAAATAGTTAATGAAACTTTGAAAAAATATGGTAAAATTGATATTTTAGTAAATAATGCGGGGGTACAATATCAACAAGATTGTCTTGAAAATATAAGTGATGAGCAATTTGATTGGACTATGAAAGTAAATGTTTATGGAATGTTTTATTTAACCAAAGAAGTTTTACCTTATTTAAAAAGTGGTTCTTCAATTATAAATTTGTCTTCAGTGACAACATTTTACGGTGATCCCCAATTGATAGATTATGTTACAACTAAGGGGGCTATTGTTGGTTTTACTAGGGCTTTAGCTAGAAATTTGGCTTTAAAAAATATAAGAGTTAATGCTATAGCACCAGGCTTTTTTTGGACCCCATTGCAACCTGCTTGCTGGGTGGCTGAAAAGATTCCTTCTTTAGGGGCAGAGGCAGCTATGGCTAGAGGAGCAATGCCATATGAACTAGCGCCGACATTTGTTTATTTAGCTTCAAATGATTCTAGTTATGTAACTGGCCAAGTTTTTCACATTAACGGCGGGCAAGTTATGGACTAATTAAGTAGCAAAATTTTTCATAGACAAATTTTTATATAAGTGTTATAATCTTGGTATTGCCCCATGGCCAAGTGGTAAGGCAACGGACTCTGACTCCGTGATCGTTCGTTCGAATCGAACTGGGGCAGCCAGTGGATGTAAAAGAACTTTTTAAAAAGTTCTTTTTTTGTTGGTATTAAAAACTTAATATTATAAAAACTTTTTTAAAATGCTTTTTTTTTTAATTCTTTTAAGGTATAATTAAATAATAAGGAAGGGGCTTATAAAATGATCTTAAGGAAACCGTATGCATTTTTTATTAAGTATTTTAGATTAATAAATTTAATTATGGCTGTTTTTATGGGCATAATGGTTTATCGTACTATAATTGTTTCTAGATTTTTGGATGAGTATGTTAATGATTATACTATTGATAGTACAAGTTTTAGTGTTAGTAAATATATGAATTTTTATAGTTTTCTTATGGTCTTTTTTATAATTGTTTTAACGCTTGTTATTACATCGGTGATGTTTGTTAAAAACAAGCCTAAGAAATTATATATTATAAATTTAGCAATTTATGTTGCAGTAATGATTTTATATATGGTTGATTATTCGACTATAAATACTATTTCTACGAAGCTATTAGATTTTAGAGTTTCTGGAGCTCTTAGAGATATAAACTATATGTTACTTATAGCGCAGGTTGTTAGTTTGCTACTTACTTTGGTTAGAGCTACAGGATTTGATATTAAGAGTTTTGAGTTTGCACAGGATTTTCAAGATCTTGATATTAACACTAAAGATAATGAAGAGTTTGAGGTTTCTTTAGAATTTGATAAAAACAAAGCTAAAAGAAATTTCAGAAGAAATGTAAGAAATTTGAAATACTCTTACATCGAACACAAATTTTTTATAAATATGACGGTTGTTATTATTTTACTTAAAGGTGTTTTTGCATTTTTTATGAACAATAATATTTCTAGTTCTTACTAT
>JAFUBK010000063.1 GCA_017460245.1 Bacilli bacterium | reverse complement strand
TTTTTTACAAAACAAAATTTCTTTAAGTACCCAAACGCAAAAATAACAGATTTTTCTCAAAAAAGCCTTCCAATATTAGATATTCATTGTAATATTCTTTTAAAAAACAAGAAAGAAATTTTAAAAGTATCAAATGGTAACGGTGAAGTATTTAAGGCCCTAAAGTATCATAATATACTAACAAAAATGAAGAACCAAAATATAAAATATATTCAAATTTGCAACATCGACAACATTTTATGTAAAGCATTCGATCCAATTTTTGTTGGTTTAATGAAACAAAATAACTTTCAAATAGGTTCTAAAACATTTATCAAAGATAATGATAACGAAAAAGAATATGTTTTTTGTAAATATCAAAATAAACCCATTCTATTACCATACAAAATAGTTTACGAAAAAATAAAACAAAATACCGAAATGTCACTATCTATTTTAGATACTTTTTCTGGAATTTCTATCTTTACAATAGAAGCTTTAGAAAAATTACAAAATATGAAACTGCCATATCATCGTGCCTACAAAGCTTATAATTATATCGATATAAATGGTAGTCAAATAGATTCCAAAGAAAAAAATGCCTTTAAATTTGAAAAATATATTTTTGATGCCTTTTTTGAATTTGAAGATATGCTTTTATATAGAGTAGATAAGCAAACCGAATTTGCACCAATAAAAAACAAAACTGGTGAGAACTCTCCAGAAACAGCAATAAAACAATTTGAACAATTAACAAAAAAAGATTCTTATTAATAAGAATCTTTAATTAGTATAAATCATTTGACTTTATTTAAATAATAGTGTATAAATGAAATTAGCTTGGAAAGGAAAGTGAAACATGGGTAAAAACTTAGTAATCGTCGAGTCACCAACAAAAGTAAAATCAATCGGAAAGTACTTAGGAAATGACTATATAGTAACATCCAGTAAAGGGCATATAAGAGATCTTTCAACAAAAGGAAAATTTGGTTTAGGAGTAGACATAGAAGATAATTTCAAACCAGATTATAAAACAATAAAAGGTAAAAAAAGCGTTATTGATAGTCTAAAAAAAGAAGCAAAAAATGCCAGTAAAGTTTATCTTGCCACTGACCCAGACCGTGAAGGTGAAGCAATTTCTTGGCATATCTATGATTGTCTTGGTTTAAACGAAAAAAATTATGGTCGAGTAGTGTTTAATGAAATTACAAAAAATGCTGTTTTAGAGGCTTTTAAACACGTTAGAAAAATCGATCAAAACCTTGTAAACAGCCAAGAAGCCAGAAGAATATTGGACAGAATTATAGGATTTAGATTAAGCAAATTAATTAGATCAAAAACCGACGGTTCTTCAGCGGGTAGAGTACAAAGTGTCGCTTTAAAACTAATCGTTGATAAAGAAAGAGAAATTGAAGCCTTTAATCCAGAAGAATATTGGACAATCGAAGCTGTTTTCAAAGATTTTAAAGCCTCACTTTTCGAGTATAATCATAAAATAATTGTAGTAAAATCAGAACTTGAAGCGAATAATATCGTAGATAAACTAT
>JAFUBK010000062.1 GCA_017460245.1 Bacilli bacterium | reverse complement strand
TAAAACGTTTAGTCGATAAAGCAAAAAAAGAACAAGTCCCAAGCGATATAATCAATAGAGCTATCGACAAAGTAAATAGCGGTGTTGATGAGACATATACTCAAACAACTTATGAATTATTTGGACCTGCCGGATCAACTTTAATAGTTGACTGTTTAACAGACAACGTCAACAGAAGTGTCAGTAGTATTCGTGCCGTCGTTAATAAATGTCACATAAAAATGGGTGCCCAAGGTAGTGTCAATTATATGTATGATCACTTAGCTATTATAAGTTTCAAAGGCTTATCAGAAGATGAAACTTTAGAAGCCTTAATCGAAAGTGGCGTTGACGTAAGTGACATAGAAACCGAAAATGATGAAGTAATAGTATATGGCTCACCAAGTGACTTATTTAATATAAAAGAGGCCGTTATTAAAGCTAAATCAGATGTTGTTTTTGATATGGACGAAATCACTTATATTGCTAAAGACAAAGTAACCCTAACCGGCGAAGACTTAGACATTTTCCAAAAAACTTTAAATATGCTTGATGAAGTCGAAGACGTTCAAAATGTATATCACAATGTAGAACTTTAAAAAGTTCTTTTTTCTTGAAATAATATAATGTTTGATATATAATAAGCGTAGGTGATGCAAAGTGAAAAAATGCGTTATAATTTGTAATCCTAATAGTGGAAAAAATGACAAAAAACAATTGATTACAAAGTTCGAAAAAATTTTGAATAAATATAATTACAATTTAGAAACAATATATACCAAGTATAGTGGCCATGCCAAAGAAATAGTTAAAGGCCTTCCAGACAATATTGATTTGCTTGTTTCTTTAGGAGGCGACGGCACATTTAATGAAGTAGTAAGTGGTAACATCAAAAGAAAAAACAAGTTGTTACTTTGCCATATCCCACTTGGAACAACCAACGATATTGGCGCAATGTTTGGTATGACAAAAGATCCTGAATCAAACCTAAAAATGACATTAGAGGGCGCTGTAAAAGAAATCGACATTTGTACAATAAATAATCATGTTTTTGTCTATGTCGCTGGTCTAGGAAAATTTACCAACATTGCTTACGAAACTCCGCGTGAGATGAAAAAAAGATTTGGCTATCTTGCCTATATTATAAATGCTTTTAAAATATTTAATAGTAAGACCAAATTATTTGAAATGGAATATACTGCCAACGGAGAAACCTATAAAGGCTTGTATTCACTAGTTTTAGTAACAAACGCCACAAGAATGGCTGGCTTTGATATTTTTAAAAACGTTACCTTAAATGATGGCAAATTTGAAGTATTAATGACAAACATTACGCGAAAAAAAGATATTATCAAAACACTATATCTAGTTACAAAACAAAAAGACGCTTCAAAAGTTCCAGGAGTGTATTTTTGCCGTACCGATCACCTAAAAATATCTCTAGTTCAAGAACCTAAAAAAAATTGGTGCATTGATGGTGAACAACTAAAAGAAAAAAACACAAAATATGAAATTAAAATTGTTAAAGGAACCAAAATGTTATTACCCAAAAAAGCAATATCTAAAGTTTTTGTCGCAAACGATTAGTTTGCTTTTTATATACATTTTTGATATAATTGTTAAGGCTTTTAAAACGAAAGAAAGGAGAAAAAATGAGTAAAATAAAAATATTTGCCCTAGGTGGGCAAAACGAACCCGGTAAAAATATGTATGTCGTTGAAGTTGATAAAGACATTTTTGTATTTGATGCCGGATTAAAATACGCCGATGATAGAATGCTAGGCGTAGACTATGTTATTCCAAATTACGATTATATAAAAGAACACGCGGATAAAGTAAAGGGAATCTTTATCACCCATGGGCACAATGAACATCATGGAGCCTTATGTGATATCTTAAAAGATATCCCAAGTATAAAAGTATATGCAACTAAATTCACTCTAGAAATCATTAAAGAACAATTGCTAGAAAGTGAGTTAAGTATTGAAAATTTAATAGAAATAAAACCACATAAAAAAATTAATTTCGGAACCAATAGTGTTTTCCCAATTTCTCTAACTCATACACTTCCAGATACAGTAGGGTATGTACTATATACTCCAGACGGAGCTATCTTTTACACGGGTAACTTTGTTTTCGACCCAGCTATGACAGGCCCATATAAAATGGATATTGGTAAACTCGCATATGTTGGTAAGCAAGGAGTTCTTTGCCTATTGTCAGAATCACTATATGCTGACAAGTCAGGATTTACATCACCAAACCATCGTACTTCATTAAAAGTAAGGGAAATTTTAAATAGACATCAAGGAAGAATTCTTTATAATATTTATCAAACACAGTTATATCGCATTCAAGAATTGTTTAGAGAAGTAATGGATACAGACCGTAAAGTTGTTATTATGGGGAAACATTTAGAAAGTGTAATTTTAAAAGCTATCGATATGAATTATATAAATTTCGATAAAAAAAGAATTTCTTCTATCCATCATATAAATGACGACAAAGTTGTGGTCCTAATTTCAGATGATAGAGAAAAACCATTTTCAAACTTACTTAGAATAGTTAAAGGCTATGACAAATTCATAACCATAACCGATAAAGACACAATTGTTTTTGCCTCACCAGTCTATGATGGAATGGAACATACCGCAACTAAAATTCAAGACAGTATCGCGAAAATCGGGGCTAACGTTATCGAAATGCCTCGTAAAAAATATCCGTCTTTACATGCTTCTGAAGAAGACCTAATGCTTATGATAAATTTAATGCAACCAAAATATTATATGCCAGTTATTGGTGAATATCGCCATCAAGTAGCCAACGCTAATGCTGCTAAAAAAACCGGAATGGCTGACGAAAACATTTTACTTAAACTAAATGGCGATGTTGCTTATTTTGAAAACGGTGTTTTACAAGATAGAGGCTACAAAGTTCCTGTTGATACCATTTTAATCGATGGACTAGCATCAGGAGATGTTGGAGAATTGGTAATTAAAGATAGAGAACTATTAAGTGAAAACGGTATTGTTATTATTACCGCAACCGTTAATAAACAAAGTAAAGAAGTTTTGGCAGGCCCTGAAGTTTTAACTAGAGGTTTCATATTTGTCAAAGACAATATCGACCTAATTAAAGAAGCTGAAAAAATTTCTTTAGAAGTTATCAAAGAAAATACCAAAACAAATTATATAGATTTTAACAAAATAAAATCTGGTATTCGTGATAAAGTTGGTAAATATTTCTATGATCAAACAGAATGTAAGCCAATGATATTAATCGTTATTGGAGAAGTTTAAAAGCAGTTTAAACTTCTTTTAAAATACCAAAAATTGACAAAAAAATTTTCAAAAACAAATTACAATATAATTGGTGATAAAATGAAACACAGAAACATTTGTAAACATTATATGGGAGAAAAAGACATAAGTCTTTTTTTTCTACATAATTATAAAAAATAAGCCATAAAATTATACAGGTGATTATTATGCTAAAAGACTTACGTAACTACATAATGGAAAATGATTTTATGGTAAACTATCTTAAAAACAAAATAAATATCGTAAACTATGAAAGCATAGATCACTTTGATGATAATAAAATAATGATAAGATATG
>JAFUBK010000061.1 GCA_017460245.1 Bacilli bacterium | reverse complement strand
GTTAATTTTAATTGAAGTAGGTAATAACTCAAATATACTAATATAAAGCATTATTCCGGCTGTAAATGCTAAAATATGGCCCATTATTAAATTAGTAATTATATTTTGTAAAAATAAAAATGCTAATAAAGCGCCAAATGGTTCTGCCAGTGCTGATATTAATGTGTAGAAAAAGGTTGTTTTTTTATTTTTAGTTGCGGCATATATTGGAATTGAAATACTAATTCCTTCTGGAATATTATGCATTGTTATAGCTATAGTTAAAGCGATACCTAATTTTAAATTTTGAGTACTTGATAAATAAGTTATTATTCCTTCTGGAATATTATGTATTATTATAGCTAATGCTGATAAGACCCCTACCCTATATATTTTTTTATCCTTATTTTGTGCTTGTGGGATTATTGTGTCTATGGTTAGTGATATTAGTATTCCTAAAATGATAAAAATAAATACTATTATAAAACTACTGTTTTTGTTTAAATCTTTTTGAATATAGCTTAAACTTTCTGGAATAAGATCTGTTAGTGATACGGATATCATAACCCCTGCTGAAAATGCTAGGGCATACTTTATTAATTTAGTTATATCAACTTTTATAAAAGTGAAAATTGTACCTAATAATGTTGATAGGCCGGCTATCAAGGTTAATAAAAATGGCAGTATAGTAATCATAAATTCACCTATTTAAAAATATGAAAAAAGTATGATAAATATCATACTTAATTCTTATTCATAAATTCTGTGTATTCTTTTACTACTTCTTCCGGTGAGCCTATTTTTTTTACTTTACCGCTATGAAGCCAAAGAACTCTATCACATAGTTCTTTTATACTATTTAGATTGTGCGAAATTATGATAACTGTTCTATTTTTATCACTTATTAATTCTTTCATTTTGTTATAACTTTTCTTTTTGAAATTTATGTCACCAACGCTTAAAACTTCATCTATTAGAATAATATCTGTTTCTAAGGTTGAAGTTATAGCAAAAGCTAGTTTTGAATACATTCCTGATGAATATGTTTTAACTGGCTTATATATGAAATCGCCTATATCAGCAAATTCAATTATTTCTTTTTCTTTTTCTTTTATCTCTTTTTCAGAAAAACCTAAAAGCATACCTGATAAATAGATATTTTCAAGACCAGTTAGTTTTTTGTTGAATCCTACTCCTATTGATAGTAAGGAAACAGAATTATCTTTTAAATCAATAAAACCTTCATCTGGAGAAAACACACCAGCGATGGCTTTTAGAAGCGTTGATTTACCACTTCCATTTTGCCCTACTATTCCTAATATTTCGCCTTTTTTCACAGAAAAAGATACATCGTCTAAGGCTTTAAATGTTTTTGATTTTCTTCTTTTAAAAAGACTTCTTTTTATTGAAAATTTGGTTATATCTTTATAATTTATTGATATATTTTTAACATTCAATGCGTTCATTATATCACCTTCACATAACTATTTTCGTGTTTATGAATAAAATGTATACCAATTATACATAACAATAAACTTATTCCGCCCCAAATACTTAAATTTATATAGTTTGGATCGAGATTATATAGTATTACATTTCTGGTTTCACTTAAGAAAAATGCGATTGGATTATAATTAAGCATTATGTTTTCTAATGTACCACCTAATCTTACACCAATATCATAAAATACACCTGATACATAAAAGAGCAATCTTAAAGCTATTTTTGTGAAATTTTTAAGGTCTTCTATATAAACACCTAAATGCATAATTATACATGATAGTCCAAACGTAAAAATATAGTATATTATAAAAATTGGAACAAAATATAATATATTTATCTTTAATGGAACATCTAAGGCAACCATAAGTATAAATGCAATTATAAATGAAATAAATAATTTAAATAAATATGTAAATGATTTGGATAATAGTAATACATATTTTGGAATGTATACTTTTGTAACTATGTTGCGATGTGTGTCAATTAGTTTTACGCTTCCTGTGACCATTCTGTTGAAAAATTCCCATATAGTGAAGCCAATAAATACAAAGGCAGCAAAATATTCTTCTACTGCAGGAAAGACGACTGTAAATACAAATGTCTATACAACCATACAGCAAAGTGTCTCGATAACACACCAAAGCCAGTTCAATC
>JAFUBK010000060.1 GCA_017460245.1 Bacilli bacterium | reverse complement strand
AGCTTGAAAAAAACTAAAAAAATAGGTAAAGGACTTACTATTGTTACTTGTGTGTTTTTGATTTTATTCGTAGTTGTTCGTTATAACAATTTTATGTATACTTTGTTTGATAATTTTATGAATAATGTTTTTTTACAAATATTTTTTCCAAGTTTAGCTACTTTTGTTGTGGTGTTTTTGATTACTAATGGAATTGTAATTTATAGTTTTCTAAGTAAAACTATAAGTGGTTTTTTAAAGGTTATAAATATAATTTTTACATTTATTATTTGGTTTTTTACCTTCATAACCTTAGATGTTATTGTTCAAAATAAGGTAAATGTTTATGAACCGCTTACGGTATATTCTGATAAAACTTTGCTTGTTTTAGTTGAAACGGTTATGATTGTGTTTGTTTTTTGGATGATCTTTTTAGTAAGTGCGAAAATTATTAAGAGTTTAATTAAACAAAGTGATGATAAAGTTGTTAAAGAATTTTTGGAAACTGGTAAAGATGATGTAGAGGTTTTGGAATTGTAACTGATATTTTATCAGTTTTTTATTTGCTTTTTTCTACATTTTATTTATGGATGTGTTTGTATAATGAGCATAAATAAAAGTGGGTGATAATATGAAAAAAGTAAAACTTAAGAAGAGAAGATTTAAGTGGCGCCTTTTAGTTTATATGTTTTTTGTTTTTTTGGGTTTTCAAGTTTCTTATAATATTATTATGAATGTTAAATTAGCTTCTACTAATGATGAGTTTATAAAATGTTTGCTTGTTGATTCTAATTACCATATGCTGTATGAGAAAAAGGCTAACAATTTGTTTAATAGGTTATTTAGTTATTTTTTTGATATTAATAAGCCAGTAAAAATACTAGAAAACACTTTTCATTATAAAGCTAATAAAGTAGATTCTTTGGGATATGTTAATAATCCTGTAAGTGAAGTTAGTAAAAAAGAAGAAAAGGCTTTGGTTTATATTTATAATACTCATCAAGCTGAAGCTTATCAAGGAAAAGCTTTAGAAAATTATAATATTACACCTGGGGTAATGATGGCATCTTATATTTTTCAAGATAGGTTAAAGAAAGAAGGAATTGAAACTTTAGTTCTTGAAGATAATTTGATAGATTATATGAATTTAAATAATATGAAACATTCACAAAGTTATAAAGCTAGTCGTTATTTTATAAGCAATATTATTAAAGATAACCCGTCTTTAAAATTGATTATTGATTTACATAGAGACAGTATTCCTAAAGAAAAATCAACGGTTAGTATTAATAATAAATTTTGTGCGAAAATAGTTTTTGTGGTGGGTAGTGAATATGATAGTTATGAAGATAATTTAGGTGTGGCAAATAAACTTAATGAGATGGTTAATGAAAAGTATCCAGAACTTACGCGTGGTGTTTTAGTTAAAGGTGGTGCGGGGAACAATGGTGTTTATAACCAGGATTTAAGTGGTAAAATGATTTTACTTGAGGTTGGATCTGATAGTAATACTATTGATGAGGTTTTAAATACTATTGAACTTTTAAGTCCAATTGTAAAGGAGTTTGTTAATGAATCGTAAAACTTTAAATAAATTGTTTAGGTATGTTTTAATGATTTGTTTTGTAACTTTTATGGCTCTTTATATATCTCAAAGTAATGGTTATATGGAATATCAAAATAGAAAACAGGTAGCGCTTACAGAAAAACAAATAAAAAAATTTGAAGAAGATGTGGCAAGTGGTAAAAAAATCGATATTAAGAAGTATATTAAAACTTCTGATAAAAATTACCAAAACGGCTTATCAAGAATAGGCCTTAAAATTTCTAGGGTTGCAGGTAGTGGTGTTAAAAATGTCGTGGGAAAGACTTTTAAATTTTTATCAAAACTTAATGAATAGAGTTTTTGACTAAAATATTGTATAATATTTTTGGTGATAAAAATGATTATAGGAAGTCATGTTTCTTATACTAATAAAGAAGGTTTGGTCGCTTCTTTAAATGAAGCGTTAGGATATGGTGCTAATACGTTTATGATATATACTGGGGCTCCGCAAAATACTAAAAGAGGAAATATTGATTCTGATTTGGTGTCTAAGGCACATACGCTGATGAAAAAAAACAATGTTGATATTGACAATGTTATTGTTCATGCCCCATATATTGTTAATTTGGCTAATGATAGTGATTTATCTAAATATGAATTTTCGATTCGTTTTTTGAAAGAAGAAATTAAGAGATGCGAAAAGCTTGGAATTAATAAAATGGTTTTGCATCCAGGAAATCACGTAGGGCTTTCTTTTGATAAAGCTATTTCAAATATCGTTAATGGCTTGAATGGAATTTTAGATAGTTCTTCTGGGGTTTGTATTTGTTTGGAGACAATGGCTGGTAAGGGAACGGAAATAGGTAAAACTTTTGAAGAGATTAAACAAATTATTGATGGCGTTAAATTTGGCCAAAGGATTATGGTTTGTTTAGATACCTGCCACCTTAATGACGCAGGGTATGATTTAAGTAATTTTGATAATGTGCTTGCTGAATTTGATAAAATTATTGGTTTAGATAAAATAGGGTGTATACACATTAATGATAGTAAAAATCCTATAAATAGTCATAAAGATAGACATGAAAATATTGGTTATGGAACAATAGGATTTGATAATTTAATTAGTATTATTTATAACGAAAAATTAAAAGAAGTTCCTAAAATTTTAGAAACTCCTTATTATGATGGTCTTCCACCATATAAATTTGAAATTGAAATGATTATAAATAAAAAGTTTAATAATTTATTATATGATGATATAAAGAAATATTACATTAAATAATTACTATATTTTTCTTTATAGGATT
>JAFUBK010000059.1 GCA_017460245.1 Bacilli bacterium | reverse complement strand
TATCAAGAATAATAGATAAAAAAGGAAGGACTCTTTTTCTGATAAAAAAGTTGTAAAAAAAGTAAATAAAGTAGTATAATGAAATAGAAAAGGAGTGGAGAAAAATGGAAGAAGAAGGAAAAAAAACAAAATCAAAAAAGAAAATCATAATAATTAGCTTAATAATTGTCCTATTATTATGTGCCCTAGGAATCGGTGGCTATTTCTTATACCAGTATAAGAAGTTAAAAGAACCAATTAAATCAAACTGGGGACAAACTTACTATATGTACTTAAAAGATGTAAATGAAAATGGTAAACAAGAAAAAGCTAGTTTACCAAAAGACCCAAAAGATGCTAAACTAACATTTTATGAAGTAGAAGATGTTAAAGACCCTATAATGGTAATCACTTATACCCAAGCAAAAGAAGATTATTCAAACGTATACTATATTCACAATAATAAAGTAAACATTTTAAATTATGTAGAACCTGCAACAGTAGAACTTCTTTATAATATTGAAAACAAAGAGTATAATTATTACTCACATGTAAAAGCAAATAATGAAAACAAATATAAATCAATCGCTGAACAAATAAAAGAAAGAATTGCTGAATTAGAAAAAGGCAAAGCAAATACTACTGAAGAAGAGGTGACAGAAGAAACCGAATATGTCTTTACTGAAGAATCTGTAGATAAAGTAACTGATATTGATGGTAAGGAAATATCTATTACAAAATTTGATCAAACCTTTATAAAACCAAATGTTAAAGAAACATATATTAAATACGATACTGATTTGGAGGAAAAAGAATTAAAAGAAGCCATCACCAATGAAGTAGATAATTATCAGGCAAAAGACCAAATAGTCACCGAAAAAGTAACTAAACAAGTAGAAGAAAAAGTAACTGAGGTAGAAAAAACAAAACAAGAAATGGCTGATGCCAAAGCTGCTGTAGAAAAGAAAGAAGCCGAAGAAAAAGCTAAAAGAGAAGCTGAAGAAAGAGAAAAAGCTTTAAAAGAAGGTCTTAAAGTTGGTTCACAAACATTAAAATATGGTACCTATACCACTTCAGTACCAGGTGGAGGAATGAATGGTAACGATTTATATGGAACAATTACTTTAAAACCAAATGGAGAATTTCATATTAAAACCAATTTTGAACAATCATCTGGCGAATCTAAAACAATAGATGAAGACGGTACATATACTACAGGCAAATCTATGAATTCGTATGATTCACAAGACACTATATTTTTTAAGACTAATAGTGGTTATAAATTTTCATACTTTGTAACAAACAGCAGTTATTTCAATAGTCAATGGATTATATATAAATATAGTGGTAATTAGTATTATTATAAACCTCGTTTCCAAACAAACGAGGTTTTAGTATATTTAAACTATGCTATAATAATATAGGTAGGAGGATATATGAAAAAAGTATTAATAATAATTATTTTAATAATAGTCATAACTATTATTTGCTTCTTTATTTTTAGAAAAAAAACATCAATAACAAGTATTCAGTCCCTGCACATTTCTTATACTACTGGTACCGCAAAATATTCAAATGTATCATATGATTTAGTATGTAATGAAAAGTGTATCGTAACAATCAAACCAAACAACATTCCTGATAAAGAGGCCTTAGAAACTGAAGTGTCGCAAGAAGTAAAAAAAGAAATAGAAAAAGTACTTAAGAAATATCACGTAGAAACATGGGACAAATTTAACAAATCAGATCAGTATGTTATGGATGGTAGTTCATTTAGTATAAGTATTGATATGGAAGACAATAATACAATTTCTGCTTCAGGATACATGAAATGTCCAAAAAATTATAAAGAAGT
>JAFUBK010000058.1 GCA_017460245.1 Bacilli bacterium | reverse complement strand
ACTATTATCGCACTATTTGCATTATCGCTATCACGATTATAATCACTCATCCCATTAATTACCAATTTCCCCTCTTCTGAAGAAGAATTTACAACATATCCTCCTGGACACATACAAAAAGTATACACTCCTCTTCCTTCTTTTGTCTTATAAGTTAATTTATAATTTGCAGGCGGTAAATCACACTTGCCATATTGTGATTCATTAATTGTTTTTTGTAAATTTTGAATTCTAATTCCTACCGCAAAATTTTTAGGTTCCATCATTAATTTTTTTTCATAAAGCATTTCAAAAGTATCGCGACTACTATGTCCAATAGCCAAAACAAGGACATCACAATCAACAGTTTCAGTTCCATTTAAAACTATTTGCTTTACCTTGTTATTATCTAACACAACATCTGTTAAACAAGCATTGTATCTAATCGCACCACCCATTTTAATAATTTCATCTCGCATATTGGGAATAATTGTTCTTAATTTATCAGTACCTATATGTGGTTTATTTAAAAACATTATTTCTTTTGGCGCTCCATGTTTTACAAAAATTTCAAATACTTTTTTCATTCTAAAATTCTTATCCTTGACTAAAGTATTAAGTTTGCCATCAGAAAAAGTTCCTGCCCCACCTTCTCCAAATTGAACATTAGAATTTTTATTAAGTTTTCCACTTTTCCAAAACTCCAAAACAGTTTTAACTCTATCTTCTACTTTTTCTCCACGTTCAATAACAATTGGTTTATAACCATAATGTGCAAGCATATATGCACAAAATAAACCAGCTGGGCCACTACCAACAATTACTGGCCTATTTTTAAGTTTTTGTTTACCACTAGCTTTAAATTCATAAACTTCTTTAGGAGTTTTAATAACATCATTAAACTTTAAAAGCTTTTTTTCATCTCTTACATCCATATCAATTTCATAAACATAATGAATATCGTTTTTTCTTCTTGCATCAATAGATTTTTTATTAATCTTAAAAGACAAAATTTCATTAATACCAATGCGTAATTTTTTAGAAACGTATTTTAAAACAACATCATCAGATATTGGAACCTTTATTTGTCTTACTCTTATCACTTTACAGCTTCCTTTCCAGCTACCATTCCACTAATAAAAGCAAAAGCTAAATTATAACCACCACAATCACCACTAACATCAAGCATTTCACCTACAATATATAAATTGTTAACAAATAAAGATTCAAAAGTTTCACTTACTTCTGATAAACTAACACCACCTCAACAAACTTGCGCATTTTCAAATGATTTAGTACCAACCACCTTTAATCTAAAAGCAAATAAACATTGTGCTAAACGATGTTTTTCTTTATTACTAAGCTCACTATAATATTTATTAGAATTAACATCAGCTACTTTTAAAATAACGTTTATAATTTTCTCTTCCAAAAATCCGCTTAAAAATTGAACTAAGTTTCTTCCACTAACATAATCTTCTCTTTTTTCTAAACAATCTAAAACATCACTAACACTATTAGCACCCATCCATGGAACAAAATTAATAACTATTTCTTCTTTTTTTTCTAAATCTAATCCCTTAGACACTAAAGAACTTAAATTAAATACACATATACCACTTATACCATAATTTGTAAACTGAATTTCACCAAATTCTTCTTTTAAAGCTATACCGTCTTCAAAAAGCGAAACTTTAGCATCACACCTAGCCCCACTCCATAAACTAAAATAATTGCCATCACAAACAAGAGGAACCAAAGCAGGAAGTGGTTTTATAATTTTATGACCAAAAGATTTAGTAATTTCATATCCAAGTCCATCACTGCCGGTCTTCGGATAAGCACAAGAACCTAAAGCCAAAATTACTTTATCAGCTAAAATATCATTATTGTTTTCAAGTTTAATTGTAAATTTATCTTCCTTTTTTAAAACACTTTTAACAGCATCGTTTACAATTTCAACATTTTCTAATAACATTTCACACACTAATGCATCCCTAACACTACTAGCTTTATTACTCATTGGATAATAATAACCATTTTTTATTTTTGGGACAATTCCTATTTTTTCAAATAATGATAAAATTTCATTTACGTTTTCATCATTAATTATATTTTTTAAAGCATAAGCATCATTAGAATAATAATGACTAATATCCATTTCACTATTAAAATAATTGCATCGCCCATTACCAGTAATTGACAGTTTTTTACCACAAACATTGTTCTTTTCAATTAAAACTACCTCGTTATTAGATCTAGCCGCATATATTGCAGCAACAAGCCCAGACGCTCCGCCTCCAATAATTACAACCTTCATACCTTGCACCTCTTTTCAAATATTATATCAAAAATACAAATAAAAGGCACTATTTATAAAAAAACCTTGTTTATAAACAAGGTTTTTTAATTTGTTTTTATTTTTATACTAGACGTCTTTAAAATATTAACACCATTAGTAGCCGCAAACATTAATATGCTCGCAATAACTAGTAAAGCTCCAGATATTATATATACTATATTAATGCCTTTTGCCGTATTTGGAACATCAACTACTTGTACTGGACTGCCTTCGTTTTCTTCTGAAGTAACTAAAACATCATCAACATATTCATTAGTAAATGATGACACTTCATCATTAAAACTAATTGTATATGTTAAATCATCAGAAACTACAACTGATAGTTCTATCTCATAATCATCAATATCCCATTTTTGATCATTAATATCATTTTGTAATATTTTATAAGTATAAGTTCCGGGTAATAAATTTAAGCTAACAAAAGAATAAATAGAGTTACTATTATTTACTGTTTCCACAGGAAGTCCACTTTCAAATCTATTATCATTTTCATATAATGTTGCATCTATTTTCAAATCATTTATTTTGTCAGAATTAGAAAAAATATCAATACTGATTGGAACACTTACAAAACTATCATCATCTAACGTTGACGACTTAAATTTATTAGTAAATTTATCAGTACTATAAACAACAGAATATGTTAGTTTTCCATCAACATCAGTAGTTGTTACCGTAGCCGTAATAACTGAATCATCTAAATCATATAAAACCCCATTCTTAACAAAATCATATGGTTTAATTTGAACAATTTTAAAGGTAAATGTCCCTTCCTGATCCAATTTAACGTTGTTAAAAGTATATTTAGAATCTTTATTACTTGCCTTATCTAAAACTCTAGTTTCAGAAACAACCATTGCTGAAGTACTAACACTATCTACATCTTCTTTATTTTCATCTATTGAAACTTCAAGAGGAATATTAATAGCTTCATATACAGGTGTTATTGTATTAACAAATCCATTTTCATCATCATAAGAAGTATCATAAACTAATTTTCCATTTTCTTCTTTAACATTAACCTCTACAGTTATTGTTCTATCATCAATGTCATATTTATATGAACTAAGTTTATTGCTTTGAATCTCTTCTTGTTTAATTTCATATATGTATGTTCCTGGTAATAATAAATTTACTTCATCAAATGTATAACTATCATTATTACTATTTACTGTTTCAATAACCTCTTCATCATCTATTAAAACGGCAGATATTGTTGGACTTTTAACATTTTTACTACTTTTATTAGTAATAATCGGAATACTTACAGGTACCTCTAAAACATCGTATTTCTTAACATAGTTATTTTCAAATTGATTATCATCATAATTATAACTAAGAGTATATTTCAAACTTCCATCTTCTTCATAAACAACAACGTGACATGTTTTAATATCATCATCTATTGAATAGTTAAAATCATCCCCACTAAACACACCACTATTTTCTTGCTTTATTTGATAATCATATTCCCCTGGAGCTCCAATCTCTATAGCAAAATTATAACTTGTACCAACATTATTTACTGTTGATATTTTAGTATCACTCAAATAAAGTGATGCCGACGTGTTAATTGGTGTTATAGATTTATCATCAATACTATTAGAAATAAATGCATTAATTGGAATAGAAAGCGAATCATAATTAGCAGTTATACTATTTATAAACGAATTTTTAGAATAACTAATAGATGGTTCAAGATAATCGTTAATATCTATTGTTGCCGTTATCACTTCACTGTCATAATCATATTCTAATTTATTGGTCGTTTCTGTTCCGTTTTTATCCTGCTTAATTGTATAAACATAAGTACCTGGACTATCAAATGTCAAGTTTTTAAATGTATATTTATTTTTCACAGAATTAACATTAGCCACTACTTCATCATCACTATTATACAAAGTCGCACTTGTAACCGGTGTACTTATACCATTACCACTCTTTTGCGTATCGATATTAACACTTAAACTAACATTTGAAACATTGTTATTAGCGTAAATCGCATTCGTAAAAGATTGATTAATTGGTGTAATGTTATAACTAAGTACGCCATTATTACTAGTCACTTTAACAGTATATGTTATTCTTTTATCATCTATTTCATAAGTATATGCATTATTAACAAGGGTCGCATCATTCTTTTGATAAATAGTATATTTATATGTGCCAACCTTATTGATTTTATCAGTATAAGTATAAACCCCTCCGGTAGCCATTAAAGTCGCAACATTTTTATTATCCTTAACAACTATTGCTGAAGTACTTGGAATTATGACATTATTATCATTAGTATTTGTAATAACTTGAGTAGTTATTGTCACACTTATTTCTTTATAGTTAGCAGTCACTTTGTTTGTAAATGTATCTTTATTACTAAACTTTATTGTACATTTAAGTTTATCACCATCTATTTTAGCCACCACATTCACAACTATTTTTGTCTTATCTATAGTATACGCATATATTCCCTCGCCTTTTAAACCAGTATCTTGAACAATTGTAAATTTATGAGTCCCTGGAGAACTTACCTTAACGTTAAAGCTATATTGTCCATCAGAACTTTGTTTAGTTTGTAATACTTTATTATTAGTATTCATAATGCTCGCACTAGTCACTGGAATAGGCACTGTTGAATCACTACGATTTGTTTTTATCTTAACATCGATAGTATTATTTACAGCCTCAAAATCATAAGTCATTTTGTTTGTAAAGGTATTTTTACTATATGTGTTTTTATATTCTAATTTAGTGGTTGATTCTGTTACTTTAACTGTTAAATTAATAATTGATGAATCTATACTAGTAACTACCGCACCACTTTTACTTTTTCCACTATTTTCCTGCTTTATTTGATATTTATATGTGCCTTTTCCTTTAAATGTCAAATTTTTAAATGTATACTTGCCATTTTTAACTGTAACTGTTTCTATTTTTTTACCATCTTTATACAAAGTGGCCTTTGTACTAGGATTAGTAAGTGATGAAGACTCTTTAGAAGTGCTTACTTTCACTGATATTGGTACACTTATAGGAGAATAAGTAAAGACGTTTTTAAATGTATTATCTCCTTTCGCAAAGGTAACATTATAAACTAAGTTATTAGAACTAAAACTATATTTAGTAGTAATTGTCGCCGTTTTTGTTGAGGTGTCAAATTTCCAATTACTATTTGTTTTGGTATTTTGTTTTATTTTATAAACTTGCTTGCCAGCAGTTCCAATACTAATATTAGATAAGGTATATCCATTTTTTGCAAAAGCAATATTTTTATTTACTGCAGGATTACTAGAATTAAAATTAGCACTCATACTTAAATTCTTAAAATTAGCTAAATTGTTTGTCTCTACTTTTGTGGCTACTTTAGCATTTACATTTCTCGCTGTCCAAACCGGTACATAAACTTTCGCTAATTTACAATCAGACGTGTCTTCATAGCAAAGTGCATCTTTAGAATTTCTATAACTATTAAACAAAAAAACTGGAGTATTGCCAACAAAATCAAGGCCTTCAATTTCACCGGCTTGTTTTACATTAAAACGATATGTTCTTAACCAATTCCACGTTGGATTACTAGACATAACATCAATAACTGCTTGTGGAGTTCCACCTTCAATTCCCCCATTTTCATTATTATACATTGTCTTATAAAGATATCCATCGTAAGATTCAGCGCCCTGACTTATATAATTGTTACTGCTATAAAACTCTTTATTGCAAATATTTTTATTTGTAAAATCCATGCTACCTTTACAAACAGTATATCGTTGTTGATTTCCATATCCACGTCCAAAAATGTATCTATCTGTTGTTTTATCATATGATACAGAAGAAAATTTTGGTTTATAAAATTTTTTAGAGTTATTATTCGCATCATAATCCCATATATAATCAAGTGTAATCACTCTTTTTTCATTAAATGTATTAGCATCTAAAATATGTATTTTAGT
>JAFUBK010000057.1 GCA_017460245.1 Bacilli bacterium | reverse complement strand
AAAGTCTGCCTAATATAATTTTCTTCATACCTAATATTCCAAAAAGCATTACCGCAAACAATAGACCCAGACTCAGCTGTATAAATAACATCATACCACTCAACTTTTCCGTCATAAGGCTTAGAAAAAGCTGTAGTTTTAAAAGTAATTCCAACTACAAGAATAACTGCTAAAGCAACAATAACACCAACATATCTTTTCTCATTCTTAGTAAATGATTTAAAAAATTGCCATACTTTTGGAATAATTTTAACAATAAACAAATAAACCAAAAAAACAGTAAACGGAATAGCCAAAGTCCCCATTAAAGTAATAAAAACTTTATCACTAAAATGAAAACCTAAAATATCATTTGCCAATTTATTAAATATTAAAACATTTCCGCTATTTTTACAAAAAACTATCCACTCTTTTATTGTGAACAAAGAAATATACAAAGACAAAATTAATTTGTAAATATTAATTTTTTCAACTTTAACCTTTTTTGTAACTAAATATAAGCCTATACCAAAAGATAAAAATGCCCCAATTAAAGTAGGTCCGGCCGGATACCTATTAGATAAAAGCAATGTCAAAAAAGGGACCGATAGAATCAAAACAATTTTTATTAACAAGTTAATTTTACTAGAAACAATTATTTCATTTCCTTCTTTTTTCATAACACTCACCTACTAAAAATATAAAATAAACATAAACATAATCACTAAAACAATGCTAAGTAATATCAAAATTTTATCTTTAAAAATAATGTTAGTCGGATCGCCATCAAGGTTGCCTTCTACATTCATACTATACTTCATACATAATATAATAACAACAGGAATAGTCCAAATAAGCATATTACCACTTGCTTCAACCATTAAACCATCTGTTGCCCAAAGGCAGTAAAAAACAATGGCCATTGATAAAAACATATACATATTTTTGTCAAGAAATTCCTTACTATAAAATTTAAGCACGTTTCTTCCTTTATCACCACTACTTACAAATTCATTTCTTCTTTTTCCAAGGGCTAAATAAAATGAAATAGCAAGTATCGTTAAATAAAGCCAATTTGAAACTTCAATATTAAAAAGTGAAGCACCAAATAAAACCCTAATTACAAAACCAAATACAACAATAACAATATCCATTATTGGAACGTTTTTAAGTCCAAAACTATAACAAATATTAGCTACTAAATATAAACATAAAAAACAAATCGCCTTTACTGGCATTTTCAAAAAATACATAAGTAAAACAACAATTGCCAGTAATAAAAATAATTCAAAAAGTGCATTTTTAACAGTTACTTTGCCAGATGCAATTGGTCTTTTACATTTACTAGGATGCATAGCATCTTTTTCTCTATCTTTAATATCATTTAATATATACACACAGCTAGCCGCAAGCGAAAAGCAAATAAAAGCTAAAATAGCCATAATAAAATTATGATTTAAAAGAATTTTACCACTAAAAAACAATGGTAAAAAAATAAGTAAATTCTTTATACAATGTTTTGGTCTAATTAATTTTATATAATCCAAAATAATCACTTCCTACATCTACCTTCTAAAGTATAACACATATTGTACAAAAATGCTATAAAGAAAAATAGGAGCGCACTCCTATTTTTCAGCTTCTTCTAACATATTAGTAATAAATATTCCATAGCCTTTATGAGGGTTATCAACAACCACATGAGTAACCGCTCCAATTATTTTATTATTTTGAATAATTGGAGATCCACTCATTCCTTGAATAATCCCATTAGTTTTAGAAAGCAAAGTCTCATCGGTTATTTCAAATACAAAATTTCGTGTTTTCTGATCACTTTTATTAATTTTAGTAATACTAATTTCATATTCCTTAATATTATTACCATCTAATACCGTTAAAATTTTTGCCTTACCTTCATTAATCTCACTAGGTTGTGCTACTTCATAAGTTTTTTTATCCGGCAGAACATCAGTATAATTACCAAAAATTCCTTTTGTTGTATTTGAAGAAACATCGCCAGTAGTTTTAGTTACATCATACTCAGCCTTTTTTTCACCGGGATTACCATCAGAACTAGGAATCACCCCAGTAACATTAGAATTAAAAATTTTACCATCTTTAATCTCTAAAAGTTCACCAGTAGATTGTTCTTGTATTTCATGACCTAAAGCCCCAAAAATTTTTGTTTCCGGATCAATAAAAGTTAAAGTACCAATACCAGTAATACTATCCTTTACAAAAAGTCCAGTTTTATATACATTGCTTTCGTCCTTATACAGTTTTAAGCTAGCTGTTTGTCTCTTACCATCACGAAGATATCCAACTTTTACAGTAGAATTATTAGAATTACTAATCTTATCAGCCATATCCTCAATACTTTTAACATCAGCATTATCAATACTTGTTATAATATCACCAGATTTAAGTCCGGCTTCTTTTGCTGGATAATTACCATCTACATCATAAATACCAACAATCAAAATGCCTTTTGAATTTTTAGTAATTCCGATAGTCTCACCACAAACAAGTACCCTGTCTGAATAAGCAAAAACATTTATTGGTATAATAAATAATGAAAGAATAAGCAGAGCGACTAAAGTTTTAAAATTTTTAAAAAACAATAAATCATCTCCTTATATTTCAAAACAGACTACATTATTATTATTTAAAAAAATAAAAAAAATAAAGGTAGAAACTTCTACCAATTATTTTTAACGATGTTTAATATTTTTTTCAGAATTTGTTTCATAATATTCAAACTCTTCATTTTGTTCATGAGAAACAGTTTCTGAATATTTTAAATCATCTCCAACTATATTTTTATTTTCTAATTCTTCAATCGGTTGCTTAACTTCAAACATTTTTTTATCTTTTAAATCAAAAAATCCCCAATCAAACCTCATACCATAAATATTATTACTCAAAGAAGCTTTTGGATATAATTCTTTTCGTTTATTTTTTGATAAAAAATGCATTATTTTAGAATCAGGAATACTCATTTTTATTCCATTTTCATCTATTACAGATCTATTTTTATAAACATAACTATTATAATCATCTACATTTTGTTTACACTCGTTAAAATTCTGTACAATACCATCATACTGCTGGTCTATTTCAACTTGTGAAACTTCCTTATTTGTAAAATTACGGATATAATCTACATAAGTAAAAAATGTATTAAAATAATCTTTACAATCAGCTAAAGTTTGTGATTGCATTTTTTTTGGTAAATCACTAACAATGTTTGAAATATCATAATATTTTTTATCAATACTCGCTGTCATTAATTTATCATACTCAGTTACCCTTACCTGTAACATTTTCACATTTTCCAAATCTTCTTTAGTAAGCATATCAAAATTTTTTTCAGATATTTCCCTAGAAACAGTTATCAAATGTTTATACTCATCAATAACTGTATTTAATGCTCTAGTTACAAAAAATGTCATTTCATCTAAAAATTCAGATTCAACTTTAGTACTCAAGTTATCAGCAATCATTGTTGATATTTGTTCTTTATAATTGTCAAAATTAATAGAGCTTAATTTATCAAACACTGTGGTTTGTGTTAAAAGTTTTTTTGACCATTCAATTATATTAATAAGATCTCCTTT
>JAFUBK010000056.1 GCA_017460245.1 Bacilli bacterium | reverse complement strand
CAATTTTTCAGATACAGTTCAAAAAGGGAACGTTATTAAATCGTCAGTAAAAAAAGGTGAAACTATTTCACCAGGCGATAAAGTAATTCTAACAATTTCTAAAGGTAAAAAAATAACTGTTCCCGAACTTACAAATATGAAGATGAGTGATGTAACTAAATGGATAATCGAAAATAATTTAAAACTCAACTATACAGATAAATATGATAATAATATTAAAAATGGACATGTTTTAGAAGCTACGTACAAAAAAGGTGACATCATCGAAGAAGAAACAATAATTGGCATTACTGTTTCAAAAGGTAAACTAAAAATGCCAAAATTTAAAAATTTAAGCGAATTTAAAAGTTGGGCTGAAAAATATAATATCAAATATGAAATAAAAGAAGAATTCAATAGTGATGTACCAAAAGACGAAATAATAAAATTTTCCGTAAAAACAGGTAAAAAAATCAATATTAAAGAAGGTATAACTGTTTATATGTCCAAAGGCAAAGCCATAACTGTTCCCGACTTTTCGGGTAAAACAAAAGACGCTATAACAAAAGAATGTAATAGTTTAAACATAACCTGCACCTTTATTAATGAATATAATACCGGAACTGCCGAAGGAACATGTATTAGTCAAAATATAAAATTTGGACAAGAAATCAGCCAAGGCGATAATATTCAAATAACAATTGCTACCAAAAAACAAGAAGAAGTAACAAAAACAAACGCCTCAAAATCAACTAAAACAAATAACTATAATAGTTCTCAAAAAAACAATTATAATAATAACTTAAATAATAATGAAACCTCAGATGAAAAAAAATGTAATAGTATCACAATAAGAATTCTACCAAATTACGTTGCTTTAAACGATCCCGATAAGACTTGTAAAAACATTAAGGAAAAATATAATAATGCCATTTGTAAAATGACAGAAAGTAATAGTGGAACAAAAGGTCAAATATTAAATACATCTTCACTTCAAGGTAAAACTATTACAGATTGTGAAAACTTTACAGTTGAAATAAAAAGTAATTAAGTTAAATAAGCATCACCATTCGGTGTGCTTTTTTTAATTGTTATAACATATAAAAATAAAACAAAAAAAAGGAGAATTATCTCCTATTTAATAATAAGTTCTACCCTATTACGCAATTTTTCATTTAAAGAAAATTCATATATCCTATCATTATATTGACATTTAGCTTTACTTAAATCAGTAAATAATAAATCATTATATTCACCAAAATCTTTAATGTTGCTTTCATTGGAAACATAAATAGCATATCTTCCTTTTTCCAAAGAAGTTAAATCAATATTTTTCTCATACCAAGCATGATTTTTAACTTTACCATATTTATCAGCAGCAATAAGTTCAATATCAAAACTGCCACGATCTAAATAACCCAAATCAAATGAATAAGTCTTAAAAGTATTTACATTTTCGAAAATAATAGTTCTTTTTATGCTAGAATCATTTCCCATATCCATTCCAACAGAATAAGAAGCACCTCGCATATTAACAATGCCGTTTTTCATTTCAATGTTTTCAATATAATTATATTGATTAGTACTAAAATCAGTTTCCTTAACACCTACGAGTGTGTCTCTTATCATAAATTCTGTAGGAATATCCTCCCTAAAATAATTATTTGAAATTGTCACATATTTATTTTCTGTATTATAACTAGTAATCTGCTCATTTAAAAGCATATTTTGAACAATAGACAAAGAATAATAATCTGTAGAACTAGTTTTAACATAAACTAAATAATCACCTTGTGGAATTACATCTACATCAATGTTTCCATAAAACCAAGAATTTTCATACACAGGAATAGTAGGAATATCTAATTTTTCCAATTCTTGCACATATGTCCTACCATCATTTTGATTTTCAAAAATAATTTCAAATGATAAATTATCAAATTCCATATCAGAAATAGTATTGTAACCACTTATAGTCAATTTCCCATCAATATTTTTTAAAAAATCTAAATAGAAATCACAATCTACCTTTTTAAGTAGTTTTTCATTAACTATAACCGTAATAGTTTTAGTAACACTTTGGCCCGCTTTATCACTAATAACATAATTTACTTTATATTCACCAACAGTATCAACTTTAACTGTATTTTCTAAAACCTCAAGAGCATCAGTAATGTCACCATCTTCCATATCCGTAGCCTTAACACCTTCTAAAGCATTAAAATTACTATTTAAATTAATTACTTTATCACTAGCTTCAATAACTGGTTTCTCATTTTCTAAAACCGTTATTTTAATAGTTTTTTCAGTTGTTTTGCCATTACTGTTTGTAACTTTATAAGTAACATTATAAACACCGGCCTTACTTGTATCTACAGTTTTATCATAAACAATTTTATTAGTAATATCACCATCAGTATCATCTTTTGCACTAATGCCTTCCATATAATCAAAATCATCATACTGGCTAATTGTCTTATCATCCGCACTTATAATAGGTTCAGAAGATCCTTGGACAGTTATTTTTACAGTTTTAGAAACACTAAAATTACTATCATCTGTAACTTTATAAGTTACATTATAAGCACCAGTTTTGCTTGTATCAACATTGCCAGAAACAGTTACCCTGTTAGTTAAATTACCATTTTCATTATCACTAGCACTTACACCGTCCATCACATTAAAATTAGAATTTAAACTAACAGTTTTATCACTAACATTTATAACCGGTTGATTATTAGAAACATATAAATCACTTTCTTTTATATAGCCATATTGATAATTAGAATCGTCTGAAAACACTTTATAATACCCATCTACTTTATCACTAACTGTAACCGATACATTGTAAACTCTAAATGATGAATTTTTATTTTGTAATTTATATATAACCGCATTATCATTAGCTTCCTTATAAACAGGTATATTGTATTTGCCATATTTAGTAACACCAATAGTATTAGCTAAATAATCACGTTTATTTACTTTTAAATCAGTAGAATATGCGATTGCAGCCTGCGTCTCACCCCATAGCGGATCAGAAGCATATTTTACATTACGACCACTACCTTTATTACCCGCATGAGTTCCAAAATAATTGTTAGCTGAAGCCGTCATATAACTAGAAAGACCTTTTTGAGCATAATCCATAATAGAATCTCTAACGCTATTATAACTATAAGCACACGCATAAGGACAAGAATCATTAGCACCATATCCAAATACATTATTCTTATCCATTGCTATTTTACTAGTTCCATTAGAACTTTCATTTTTTGCTGTAGAAAATGCCGATAAAGCGTTCATTCCATATAAACTTTCAGCCTCTTTAAAATATTTTCCTTGACCATAAAGCTTAGAATTGGTATCCGTTATTTGACTATCAAGTTCAGCAGCCGAAACTTTGGAAACAGATTTATTAGGTAAAAATAAGTAATAAGCAAAATTAGGATTGTTAGGATTAATACTTCTTGCATAACTACCTTGTTTATAATCATCTAGCATACTCGTTAACGTTGTATAAAAATAAATTCCGCCATCAAAACTATAATAATGCACTCCTTCAGTTAAATAAGTAGGTGTTGGTCCTAAGTTAGTAAAATAATCTACATAACTTGTCCCATTATGATATGCATATCTATGTAACAAGTTGCCAGAACTATCGCGATAATAATAAGTATTTAAACTAGCACTTGATGTTTCAGAAAGCCAGCTTCCAGAAGCAACCCAGCCCTCTTTACCATTGTAATTAATTTTATACCAAGTATAACCACCATTAGTTGTTTTACTAGTATAAGTAAATATCGAATTAGTACAAGTTATATTAGCAACAACATTACTGCTCGTAGAAGCTTCACTCCTTAAACGAAGTCCAGAAGCTGTAATATTAACCGCATTAGACCCAAGCAAAGAAATAGGAATAATATCTCCAGCATCCAAGTCTATCCAACCATAAAAACCATTAAGCATTATTAAAGCTCTAGACTCATTAGAATCAAGAAAAGCAGTATCAGTCATACTAGAAGGCCTAGTATAAGTATAAGCACTCCAATCACCAGAATTTTGATATAAATTTACAGTGCCATTATTAGGTTTCAACCTAAAAATCGCATATTTAGAATTAATAATCGTGCCATTTTTATAAATCGAAGCAACTTTACTACTAGTAGAAGTTTGAGCATTCATCGCCTTAACCGCCTCACTGTACGTAGCATAAGTTCCCACAGTCTCATTATTAGAAGTATTAGATACCATTACAACAGAATATGCATTAGCAGCTTCGGCTTTTTCCATAGGAGCAAAAAACGGTAAAACAAGAATAAAAATCAAAAACAAATTTATTAATCTTTTACTCATATAATCGCCTCCTATTCATCCTATATTTATTATAACAAAGCATCTAAACAAAGTATATAATCAAAATCATTGTTGTACATTACTTGACACAAAAATAATGTTTTTAAAAAATTTACATTATTTATTTAAAATGATATAATATTTAAAGTTTCAGGAGAGGATTATACCTATGTTAAATTTAGATAAACAACAATTAAAAAAAGATTTGCAAAACAAAAACGCCATAATACCAAACATTTTAAGCGCCTCACGCATTCCGGCACCACTTGTTATTCTCGCGTTTACTTTTGCTGGAAAACCATTAGAAACTTTATTATCAGCTGGAGCTTTTGCTTTAACAGATTTTTTTGATGGTAAAATTGCAAGAAAAATGAATGGTCAAACCGAACTCGGCAGACTATTAGATGCTACTTCAGATAAATTTTTCTCACTTGGTATGCTATTACCACTTATACCAAAAAATAAATTTCTAGCTTTAACCGCTTCGTTAGAAGCAATAATTGCTTATATCAATAGTAAATCATACAAAGAAGGAGGAAAGCCCGCAACCATCTTTGAAGGTAAAGTTAAAACCGCCCTACTTTCAGCATCATTGTTATTAGAATGCTTAACCATAGCTTCCAATAATAAAACAATAAAACACATTACCGATGCTGCACTTATAGCCACAACCATTCTTCAGTTAAGTAACATCAATCAATATAACAAAATAGCAAAAGCTCAAAAAGAAAAAAACGCTTATAAGGAAACAAACAACAATGCCGAAACTACAATAACTAATGAAATAGAAATATTACAAGCACTAAAAAATGAATTAATACAGCCATCAAACGATAATCAAAAAACAAAAGTTTTAACCAAACAAAAATAGAACATTATGTTCTATTTTTTATATTCCCCTACTAAATACCATAAACAAGATAGATATTGTATAAACTAAATATAATATCCAACCATTAGTCATTTCAAACTTCGTTGATTTATATTTTACACCAACAGCCATAGTAGAAAGTATTCCTCCAATTAAACCACCAATATGAGCCCAGTTATCAATTCCAGGTGTAGAAAAACCAATAAGTAAATTTAAAATAATAAGCGGAATAATCTGTGATTTAATAACAGTTTCTAAGTAAACACGGTAATGATATCCAAAATATAAAAGTGCGCCAAGTAAACCAAAAATTGCTCCAGAAGCACCTACACTTATTCCGTTTCCAAAGAAAATTGAAAGCACACTGCCAGCAAGTCCACTTAATAAATCAACAATCAACAATTTCCATTTTCCAAGAAAACTGTCCAGTTGCGCTCCAATAACGTATAACGCCTACATATTAAAAACAATATGTAACAGCCCACCATGTAAAAATATCCCTGTAAGCAAACGATAATATTCACCGTGAAGCACTCCCATGCGACTTACTCCAAACACTTCAATCAAATTAAAAACATAAGAAAGTAAAAATACAATAATATTTATTACAATCAAACTAACCGTTACCACCGGTTTTTTCATTGAAAATACATCTTCATTCATTCTCGCATCATCCTCATTTTTTTCCGCAATATCGCTTGTTAACTTTACAAAAAGTTCCAACCCTTTCTCACTAAATACAGTCTTTTTAGTAATATCAGGAAATGAATCAAGTATAAATCGATATTTTTCTAAATCCTTAGTATCAGTAACAGAAGCCACTGAAATTTTAGGGATACTATTAAATTTTTCCATATTAACATTATCTCCTAAATTAACAAAAATACTAAGCACATTCATTTTTAAAGACAAAGTTTTTTTTCTAATTGTACTCATTAGTTGTTTTGTCTTAGCAATATCAAATTCAAACTGCGTATCATTGTGAATATAATGAGATACAATTCTAACAATTTTATAATCCTCCTCCATATTTTCAAGCCATATTTCGCCTTGAACGCCTCTTATAATAATCGGATTATAATTTTTTTCAGCCACAAAATATCTCAATAACTTCATCACCAGTTCATCATTTTCAATAGTCAGAACTTCATTCATACTATTCCTCCTCAAACTGTTTTAAAATATTCAAAAATTCATCTGGTAAAGCACTATCAAATTGCATATATTTACCAGTTTTAGGATGAACAAATCCCAATTCTTTAGCATGTAAACACTGACCAGTCTCATCAATTAATTTTCTATGTCCATACACAGGATCATTAACCACAGGGTGACCAATATAATCCATATGAACCCTAATTTGATGTGTGCGGCCAGTTTCCAGTTTTAATTCAATCAAACTAGCATTTTTAAATCTTTTTAAAACCTTAAAATGCGTAACAGCATCTTTACCATCAGCATCAATTGCCATTTTTTTTCGGTCGGCCTTAGATCTGCCAATCGGTGCATCAATAGTCCCTGTATCGTTGTTAATAACGCCCCAAACTAAAGCAATATATTTACGATAAGTCGTTTTGTCAGCAAGTTGTTTTGCCAAAAACTCATGAGCCTTATTATTTTTAGCAACCATCAATAACCCCGTCGTATAAGCATCAATACGATGCACAATTCCCGGACGAAACTGCACATTAACATCACTTAATTTACTATGATACATCAAACAATTTACTAATGTTCCGTGAAAATTACCAGCAGCCGGATGCACAACCAACCCATTTGCTTTATTAACAACAATTACATCATCATCTTCATACACAATATCTAAATCCATCTGTTCTGGTAAAACATCGTTTAGCTCTTCTTCATGATTAACTTCAATTATATCATCTTCACTAATCATATAACCACCTTTAACCGCCTTACCGTTAACCAAAACTTCACCATTTTTTATCATCTTACTCACACTACTACGACTTACATCTAAAGTCTCTGATAAAAAAACATCTAATCTTATATCTGAATTATTAACTTCTATTTTCATTTTTTTCTCCCTTATAAATATAAAATATTAATAAAACAATTGATATAGTAATACAAATATCTGCCAAATTAAAAACTGGAAAACTATAACCAAAAATAGTAAAATCTAAATAATCAATTACATATCCTCTAAATAATCTATCAATCAAATTTCCGATAATTCCCCCAAATAATATACCATAAATATATTGAGATTTTTTATCAAGAACTTGATTTTTTATAAAAAACCAATAAATCAAAATAATCGCAATAACAGACACAGCTATTAATAAAGAAGTATTTGCCAAAAGAATACTAAAGGCTGCACCCGTATTACCAAGTAAAGTGATATTAAAAAAATTATCAATCACCGTTAAACTTTCATTCAAAGAAAAATTAAAAAACAAAGCATTTTTAATTATTTGATCTATAAAAGTTATAATTACAGCAACAATGAAAATTCGTTTCATCAATATCACCTATATCATTATATCAAAATTTAAACAAAAAAGATAGGCGCCACACCTATCTTCTATAATTCATAACATTTTTAACACAAATATCACTATTCTTTATATTTGTCCAAAATTTTCTCGACATTATCTATTTTTATTTTTCCTTTTTGAACAAGTTCTTTAACTGTATCCAACTTTACTAAATCATGTTTTAAAAATAAATCCAATGCCTCAAAGTTATAACCATTTTTATCTTCATTCTCTTTGTACTTATCGCCAAGAACAGAAAATTCATCATATACCGTTAATGACCTATCAATAAGTGTCGATAAAACAACCGTATTTTCTAATATTGGTTTTTGAAATTTTGAATTTTTAACAATATCACTATCCGCAAAAGTCGGCAAAGCCAAAATATACATTATAATAAATGCAATATCATAATATTTAATTATTCCAAAAATTGCCCCAAGAATTTTTGAAGGGACTCCCAAAATAATAGTCATTTGCAAAATTTTTTCAAAAACCGTAGTCACTACTAATAAAATTTTCAAAACTAAAAATAAGACAACCATTACTAAAATAAAAGCAATAGTTTCGTACATTACAATATTTAAAACCGAAACACCCTTAATCATTCCCCAAAAATCAAAAAAAGGTAAATTTAACATCAAAAATTTACTAACCGTATTTTTCAGTAAAAATGAAAGAATAATAACTGCAATCAAACCAACACAATTAACTAAACTTTTAGTAAAGCCTTGTCTATAGCCAACAATTGCACCTACAATTAAAAGAATAATAACCAAAATATCAAGTATGTTCATATCATCACCAATACTCTACCTTTCATAAATAAGTATATCACAATTAACATTATTTTAAAACAAAAATAAAACCATAGAAAAACTATAATTTTTTATTTTATTTCCATTTCCACTACTTACATAACAAAAAATAGAATTTGTAAGCAACTTGTTTTTATGTTAAAATGTACTTAGGTGATACTATGCCAAAAAACGAAGTAAAAACTTATACTGTTAAAGTAAGTGAAAACACAATGGACAAAATGAAAGAATATTTTGAAGATAAAAAACGCGAAAAAACCCCTCCATATGCTGTATTTCAAGCAAATGAAGCCGACACTGTAGTTACCTTATATGAATCGGGAAAAGCCGTATTTCAAGGTATAAGCGCCGATATTGACGCCAATATTTGGATTGAAACCGAAAAACATCTAAATCCTGATAAAAAAGTCACATATAAAGTAGCAGGAAGCGAAGGAAAAAAGAAAATAATAACTAAAAACAATAATCTTTATTATAGTAATTCAATTGGTTCAGATGAAGTTGGAACCGGTGATTATTTTGGACCAATTGTTGTAACTGCCGCTTACGTAACAAAAGACAATATAAAATTTTTAGAAGATTTAGGTGTAAGGGACTCAAAAAAAATGACTGACGAGCACATTTTAAAAATCGTTCCTGAAATCATAAAAAAAATACCATATTCATGTATGATTCTATCTAATAAAGATTATAATAGTAAATATAATGAAAATATGAATATGAATAAAATAAAAGCAATTCTGCACAATAAAGTATTATTAGATTTAACAAAAGAATATAAAAATGTCGATTATGTTGTAGTAGACCAATTTACTACTCCATCCCTTTTCTACAAATATATAAATGAATCTATAGAAAAGCAGCAAAACATCACTTTTGTAACAAAAGCTGAAGATCAATGTTTATCAGTAGCGTGCGGAGCGATTATAAGTCGTTATGTTTTTATAAAAGAATTTGATAAACTATCAAAAATGGTCGGTGTTACTCTTCCAAAAGGAGCTTCTACCTTAGTAGATGAAGCTGGAGTAAAAATAGTAAAACAACATGGAGATGCAATTTTAAACGAAATAGCCAAATGTAACTTTAAAAACACTGAAAAAATAAAAGATCTAGCAAAATAGCTAGATTTTTTAGTGTTAATATATAACCAAACAAAAAATCTAGAAGTGGACTCTAACGATAAAACCGGGCATTCCAGGTGGGTATCACATCAACAATTTTAGGATTCTTAAAATATTAAGCATTCACACCATCATTGAATTAGATTCCCTATCGTTAACTTGTAGGTTTTTCATAATTGTCACATCTTCTAGACATTTACATTATACCACAAAAATAAAAAAAAATACATACATTTATAAATGTATGCACTTTTTTACATTATTTTAATTTTATATGAAGTTCATCAAGTTGTTTTGGATCTACTTCGTTTGGAGCATCACTCATTAAGCAAGAAGCACTAGTAGTTTTTGGAAACGCAATTACATCTCTTATATTTTCAGTACCACACAAAATCATTGTTAATCTTTCAAGTCCAAGCGCAAGACCGCCATGTGGTGGTGCACCTAAAGTAAGAGCTTTAATCAAAAATCCAAATTTTTCCATTGCTTCTTCTAAAGTAAATCCAAGCGCCTCAAAAACTTGTTTTTGAACTTTAGGGCTATGAATTCTTATACTGCCCCCACCTACTTCGTAACCGTTTAAAACAATGTCATAAGCTCTAGCTAAAGCATTTTCTTTATCATTAAGTTTATCGGGATCCTTGGGATGTGTAAATGGATGATGACAGGCAATATAGCGTTTTTCTTCTTCGCTATATTCAAACATTGGAAAATCTGTAACCCACAAAAAATTATATTTATTAAAATCAATTAACTCTAAATCTCTAGCAACTTTTAATCTTAAAAATCCTAAAGCATTTTTAACAATTTTTTTATTACCAGCAATAATTAATAATAAATCATTTTTTTCAATTTTTAAATTATTTAACAAATCATCTTCAATAGAAGACACAAACTTTGCAATACTACCAGTAAATTCTCCATCATACTTCAAAAAAGCAAGAGCATTTGCCTTATAGGTTTTAACAAAATCAGTTAATTTGTCAATATCTTTTCTAGAATATTTATCCGCCGCATCTTTAACAACAATAGTATTTATAATACCATTATTCTCAATAACGTTTTTAAATACCGAAAAATCAGTATTTTTAAACAACCTAGTAATATCTTTTATTTCCATATCAAATCTTGTATCAGGTTTATCACTACCAAATCTGTCAATAGCTTCTTCATAACTAAGTCTTACAAAAGGCCTTGGAATATCAATGTTTTTAACATCTTTAAAAATTTTACACAATAAACCTTCTGTTAAATTCATCACATCATCTTCTGAGATAAAACTCATTTCTAAATCAATTTGCGTAAATTCAGGTTGTCTATCAGCCCTTAAATCTTCATCTCTAAAACATCTAGCAATTTGATAATACTTTTCAAAACCACTCATCATTAGCAATTGTTTAAAAATTTGTGGTGATTGTGGTAAAGCATAGAAAGAACCTTTATTAACTCTAGATGGAACCAAATACTCGCGTGCTCCTTCAGGAGTAGATTTGCATAAAATTGGTGTTTCGATTTCAATAAATTCTTCATTATTTAAATATTCTCTAGCACTTTGCATAATTTTATGTTTTATAATTATGTTGTTTTTCAAATCATCATGTCTTAAATCTAAATAACGATATTTTAATCTTGTATCCTCCAAAGCCGTTGTATTATTTAAATCAAATGGAAGATCAGAAGCTTCATTCAAAATCGTTAATTTATCAATTAAAACATCTATTTCACCGGTTTTTAAATTCTTATTAATTTGTTTACGTTTTTGAATAGTTCCTAAAACTTCAATCACAGATTCATTTTTTAAATTGCTTGCTTTTTCGTAATCACTACATTCAGGTACTACCACAAGTTGAATTATTCCACTACGATCACGTAAATCAATAAAAATAAGCCCACCTAAATTTCTTGTTTTCGAAACCCATCCGTGTAAAGTAACAGTCTCGCCAGCATTATTTATATTATAATTTGTATTATTTACCTTCATATTATTCCTCACTTATTCTGTTATCAAAAAAATCAATTATTTCATCAAGTTTAATTTTATATTCTTCTTTAGTATCATTATCCTTTATCGTAACAAAATCATTTTTAACCTCTTCTTCGCCAATAATTATTATAAACTTCGCACCTAACCTATCGGCATGTTTGAAATTATTTTTCAAATTACGACCACTATAATCTAAATCAACATTAAAACCATTTAATCTTAAATAATTAACAATTTTAAGTAAATAAGGTCTTTCATCATCTGACATACACATTCCATATATATCCAAAGGCTGACATTCAGCAATATCAATGTTTTCAGCATCTAACGCTAGTAACAATCTTTCAACACCTAATGCAAATCCAACACCAGAAGTTTTTGGTCCACCAATAGTTTCTACTAAATTATTATATCTACCACCAGCCGCTAAAACATTTTGACTTCCAAATCCTTTTATATCAGCATCAACTTTAAATACCGTATGCGTATAATAATCTAAACCACGAACTAAATTATCATTAACAATATAATCAATATTTAAAGCATCCAAATATTTTTTAACTTCTTCAAAATGATTTTTACTTTCTTCATTTAAATAATCAGCAATTTTAGGAGCTTCTTTCATTACGATTTTATCACTATCTACTTTACAATCTAAAATACGAAGTGGATTTTTTTCATATCGACTTTTACAATCATCACACAAATCATTTAAGTATGGTTTAAAATAATCAAGTAAAGCCTCACGATAATTATCCCTAGATTCTTTGTCACCTAAAGAATTTATGTTCACTTTGATTCCATTTAATCCAAGTAAACTAAATAAATTCACAACAATACTTATTATTTCTGCATCCATTATCACATCATCACAACCAAACACTTCAACGCCAAACTGGCTAAATTCACGATTTCTTCCAGATTGTGGTCTTTCATATCTAAACATCGAACCAAAATACCATGCTTTAAGTGGCATTGGCTCAGCATAAAGTTTATTTTCAATAAAACATCTAACAATTCCCGCAGTTCCCTCGGGTCTCAAAGTAAGATTTCTGTCCCCTCTATCTGTAAAATCATAAGTTTCTTTACTAACAATATCAGTTGTTTCTCCTACACCACGATGAAAAACTTCACTACTTTCAAATATAGGTGTTTGAAAATATTTAAAATTATATTTATCCATTAAAGAATTAATTATTTTTTTTAAATATAAAATTTTTAATGCATCATCACCATATAAATCATAGGTTCCCTTTGGTCTTTGTAACATAAAATGCCTCCTTGTACTACTTAAAATTATATGTTTTTTTATATAAAAAGTCAATGTAAGCAAGAAAAAAGTCAAGCAATCTTGACTTTATCTACTTCTACTTTTAAATGCTTCATTAGCAGCATCAATATAATTGTTTATTTCTTCTGGACTCATAGTTTTCATTTGCTCTTCGGTAAGTGCCGGATATCCAGGATTTAAGTTTGATTCATCAATCACATCAGCAAACTCATCTGCACTTAATTGATTAAGTTCTACAGCAGGTGCTGGATGTTCAGAATTTAAGTTTGATTCATCAATTATATCAGCAGACTCATCTGCACTTAGTTCATTAGGCTCTACAGCAGGTGCCTCTGTAGCAACCTTATTTTTAAGATAAGAATCAGCCATATCTTTTAAAATTTTCTCTAACGAATCGTTAGAAAGTGGCAAACACCAAGTATCTTCTAACATTTTTATTTCATCGTTATTTAAACCTTTAGCACGGCAATCATTAATAAATTCATCTAAATCAAATTTTTCCTCTTCATGAGCAATTTCAGTTTTTTCTTCAGAAACAACTTCTTCTAGTTTAGGCTCAGAGACAGGTTCTGCAGTTGGTTCAAGCTCTGAAATAGGGGCAAGAACAGGTTCTACAGTTTGTTCTAAATTAGATTCTATAGCAGGCCCACTAACCTTTATATCTTCTTTTTTATTCGCATTATCATCACGCATTTTTTGACGTCTTTCTTCCAAATTCATACTAGCTTCTTTAGCCTCTATTTTTGGAAGGCTGGCAAGTTTTTCTGTTTTATTCTTCTTAAATTCCATATATTCTTTCATAAAAGCTTCCAAAGAATAATTAGGTGCTTCTTTAGAAATTGTAAATTTTGAACCATTTGGTAAATATAATATCGTATTATAATCATCAATTTTTTCTCTTTTAATAACGTTATCTAATGCTTCTTTGACAAAGTTAAATCGTAAGTTATTTCTGCGTTCTTCTAAACTTCTTTGAAACGCATCATAAAAAGAATTCCAAGCAAAAACAATATCATTAGGCATAGCAGTTTTTGCTTTAAATTTTTCGAAAATTTCATCAAGTTTATTTCCAACATAATCTTCTCTTTCCTTAATAACTTCCATATTTACAATATTTGAAGAAAGTTTAGAAATATCACCAGCGAAAAACTCTTGATTAATAGCTTCGTCAAATTTTTTGCCGCCACCTATAACCACTTTTTTATTTTCTTTGTTCAAAAGAGAACTTAAACTACGCCTAGCAAGAAAACTTTTAGCTCTCGCTCTCAATCCTTGCGAAGCTTCCTTACCATTACGAGCCAATATTTCATCAGAAAGTGCTTTTGTAAATTGCATATCACGATTATCACTAGCTAAAATTTCAATGCCATCATCAATATTTTTAATTTGTTCGTCAATATCCCCTTGATTAAGACTAGAAAATATCACTTTAGCATTTTGCAAACCCTCGACAGCTTTCGCATAATACTCATAAGATAATTTAAGTAAATCTTCATCAGTAAGCTTTTTTACTAATTCTGAAAGTTTATTTTCGAATTTTGGAAACTCTCTTTCTGTTTCATTAATTTTTTGTTCATTTGCCATAAATTACACCTCTTCTTTATTTGCTTTTTTAAGCAATTCTACAATTAAATTCATTTCTTCATCCGAAACATCATCTAACAAAATCTCACTTGGGGTTTGATACAATGAAGAGGCGTAAACGCCTTCCTCACCATCAATACTATATAAGACATAAGTTTTGCCATTATCTAATTCAAAACAATTCAAAATATTAGCAACAGCATCCTTACCATCTTTTCTTACTTTTACAACCTCTATTTTATTCTTCATATTATTTCCCCTTACTTAGTCTTTGCTTTTCCATTTACTAAATTTGAAATAGTAGTTTCTAAATCGTTTTGAAAAACAACTTTTCCATTTTCATCAATAGAAATACTTCCAAATATATCATTTAAACCGTTATATTCACCATCAGCAAGCACCGCACTATCGTGTTGTTTACCTAAAGCAACACCGGCGCCAATAGCAGTTGCTCCGGCAGCAGCTAAACCAATAACTGGAGCAATATCAGCCTCATCACCAGTTTTAGGAATACTTGAAACTGGAGTTGGCTCTGGCTGAGGTTCAGGTGTTGGTTCAGGTTCTGGAGTTGGCTCTGGCTGAGGTTCAGGCTCAGGTGTTGGTTCTGGAGTTGGCTCTGGCTGAGGTTCAGGTTCAGGCTCAGGTGTTGGCACATCATGTTCAACAGGTTTCCATTCAGTTGGATCAAAATCAGGAGCATCTGGATCTTGACGCAACTCTGTAACCATACCATCATTCATAACATTAGCTTCAAATGTTGTTGAACCATCATTAAACATATGAATATTACCATCAGCATCTCTATAGAAAGTTAATTTTCCAAGTGCTGTATCATATTCAGATCCATTTTCACCAATACCAGGTAAAATATCATAAGTAGGAGCATTATTTGCCCACTCTTCAGGCCATGTTTTAGAATCTAATGGATTATAAGGAATCTCCCCTGAAGCAACTTTATCAGCAAATAAAGTATTTAATTTATCATAATCTAATTCATAATCTGGAGTCATTACAACATATGAATGACCATCAGGTGTATTTAAAATAATAGCAGTTGTAGTGTTATCATCTTGAACTGTAGGGAAAACAAGTTCAGCTTGTTGTCCTTCTGACACAGTTATATCTTGACCATTTTCAAATTGAGACATATCAATAGGCTCATCATAGTTAATATCAGCAACATTTGTAGTTTCAACAGAAATTACAGCATCGCTATCAACTTTAACATCGTCAACAACCATAGCATCTGCAGAAGCTTCTTGAACCTCGGCAGGTGTCTCTCCCATAGTAGCTTGAGCTTCCATAGGTGTTTTTTCTACACTTTCAGCAGCTACAGCAGTCTCTTCAGTAGCAGGTGCAGTTTCAAATTCTGAAGTTGCAGTAGCAGGCACTTCAACAACTTCTACACTTTCAGCAGGTACTTCCGAAACAACAGGTGTCTCCTCAACAACCGGTACTTCAGATAAAGCAGGTGTCTCCTCAACAACCGGTACTTCAGATAAAGCAGGTGTCTCAGGAGCAGCAGGTGTAGTTTCAAATTCTGAAACTCCTTCTACTGCAGGGCTAGCATCTGCAGCCACACTAGCATCCATATCAGGAGTCATACCAGCATCTTCTAATGCAAAAGCAGAATCAGGCGCCATTAAAGCTACAGTAACATCAGCTCCTAGCAAACCAGCAGCTAAACCAACACAAACTTTTAATGCACTAACTTCTCCCATTGATACAAATCTAGCTTGCGCAGGACCTTGAGCTTTTAATTTTTTCAAAGCTCTAACTACGCGGTTATTGGCATAATCAGAACCAACCTTATAATAAGTGTTCTTAATTTTACCAATCATTCTAGAAAATCTACTTTCTCTTTTAAGTTTATAAGTTTTACGTAAACTTTCCATTGTCATTGTATTTTCATACATTTTTCATCTCTCCTTTTCCGAAAGAAATCCCCCTTTTATAAAAGCATATATTTGTTCGAGATCTCTTTAATGGTTGCTATACTACCATAATTTATACTGTTTGTCAAATTTGGTTTACCCTCATAATACCAACTTTTCTACATTACAAACCCATTATAACATCTTTTTTAAAAAATAACAATTTTTTTATACATTTTTGCAAAGAAAAAAAGCAATTTATACGCTTTTTTTCTTTTATGCATTTTTATGACGGTTTTTTCTATCATGATAAATAATAAATCCAATTCCTGAAGCAATCGCTACAACACCTAAACCAACTACCCATAAAATAATATTTGCACTAGTGTTAGGTACCGTAATTTCTTGACCACATTCCTGATCGTAAGTAGTTTTATCTACTACGTTTCCATTTTTACCATAATACTTATCATTTGTATATACACAAATATTAGAGCATTCGCTATTATATGTATCTTTACTTACTTCTTTACCATTTTTGCCATAGTATTTACCACCTGTGTATTCACAAACGTGTTTACATTGTTTTTCATAAGTAGCTTTACCTACTACAGTTCCATCATTACCATAGTATTTACCGCCAGTGTACTCACAAACGTGTTTACATTGCTTTTCATAAGTAGTTTTATCTACGATAGTTCCATCATTACCATAGTATTTACCGCCAGTATACTCACAAACTCGTTTTGTACTAGCGACAGATAACGTAACTTCTTTATTTAAATTAGAATTTTCCTCATATAAACCAACAACTCTTTGGTAAGTAGAATCACTAGGTTTAAATATTTTTGCTCTTTTAATAGTTCCTGTAGCTGAAGCTTTAACAGTTATATTAGCATTAGAACTAATTTCAGAAGCCGGTACTCTTACTTTAAATTTTTCACCTGAAGAAACAGTGTTACCAACATTACCACCCTCATCAACAATAACAGTGTCTTTAGTAGCTCCACTAAGACTAATTTCTGCACTCTGCGCACCAGTTAAAGTAACAACCATATATTCAGATTCATAATACTTAGAATCGCTAGTCAAACTCATTTTTGTACCATTGTTAGTTAAAGTCATACTTGGCGTATCTTGAGTATCTTTAGCACTTTTAGCTCCTTCAACTAATGGTTTAATATATTTAGGAATAGCTTGATAAATATCTGTTGTCGTTGCATTTTTAAACTCATTAGATAATTTATTTTCATCTAAATACCACCAAATAGCAGCTTGAGTAACATATTTATCAATATTATCATTACCAGTTATCGTTTTGTAAGGATAACCATTTTGCAAAATATAAAGTAATCCTGCATCACCATTACCAGAAGCTGTGGCAGTCATACCAGAAGCAAGTGCCTTCTTATCAACATCCATACAATAAATATATTGGCCATCAGACGTTGTGAAAATTGTAAAACCATGAGTATGGTTTGTAATAATATCATTTAAAACCTCCGCACGTTTTACAGTAATCGAACTTGGCGCTGTAGCGGCACTAACAACACCTAGACTACAAAAAATAGTCACAATTGCGCATAACGCTAAAAATAAAACATTTCTCTTTTTCATACCTTTTATCCTCCAATTATAGTATAACAATTTTTTTTAAAAATAACAATCATTTTAAGAGAAACAATTTAATTTGACATTTTCAGTGTTAAGAAAAAAATATGAGATTAAATCTCATATTTTTAGCTCAATTGATTTTTACGGTAAACAATTAGATATGCTCCGGCAGCCATAAAGACAATACCTAAAGCTACAGCAATTGGTGAAACGTTAGAACCAGTATTTGGAACTGCTACTTCTAAACCACATTGCCTATTAAATGTATCTTGATCAACTACTTGGCCATTTGATCCATAGTAATTATTGTCAGTATATTCACAAATATGTTTAGATCCACATTCTTGTGCATATGTTTTTTCTCCAACAACATTACCATTTTTATCATAATATTTTCCATCGACAACAGCACAAGTTAATTGTTCTTTACATTCTTTATTAAATGTTTTCTCATCAACTACTTTACCATTTTTATCATAATATTTTCCATCAGAATATTCACAAGTTTTCTTACATTCTTTTTCGTAAGTTTTTTTACCAACTACTTTTCCTTCGATACCATAGTATTTTCCATCTGTATATTCACAAACGTGTTTACATTCTTTAATAAATGTTTTTTCGTCTACTTCATTACCAGTTTTACCATAGTATTTTCCGTCTGTATATTCACAAACGTGTTTACATTCCTTGTTGTAAGTCTTTTTATCAACTTCGTTACCAGCTTTACCATAGTATTTTCCATCTGTATATTCACAAACGTGTTTAACTGGTGTAACAGTTAAATTTGCAGTATTAGATAAACTTGTAACTTCATCAAATAATCCAACAACTCTTTGGTAAGAAGCATCGCTAGGTTTAAAAATTTTAGCTTTTTGTACTGATCCAGTTGCTTTAAAGTTAACAGTAATGTTAAGTTTAGAGCTTACTTCTGAAGCAGGTACTCTTACTTTAAACTTTTCTGAAGAATTAAATGTAGATTTAACTTCTCCACTTTCTGAAACAATAGCAGTATTAGTAGTAGCACCATTTAAAGACACTTCATAAGTACTAGCACTTACTAAAGTAGCACTCATATACTCTGATTCATAGTATTTAGAATCACTAGTTAAAGTAAGTTCACTATTACCAGTAGATACCTTCATACTTGGAGTAGCCTGAGTATCTTTAGCACTTCTTGCACCTTGTACTAATGGTTTGATATATTTAGGAATAGCTTGATAAATGTCAGTTGTTGTAGCATTTTTAAATTCGTTAGATAGCTTATTTTCATCTAAATACCACCAAACAGCAGCTTGTGTAACGTATTTATCAATATTATCATTACCAGTTATCGTTTTGTAAGGATAACCATTTTGCAAAATGTAAAGTAATCCAGCATCCCCATTGCCAGCTGCAGTTGCAACTTGACCAGAAACTAAAGCTTTCTTATCAACATCCATACAATAGATATATTGACCTTCTGATGTAGTAAAAATTGTAAATCCGTGTTCATGGTTTGTAATAATATCATTTAAAACCTCCGCACGTTTTACAGTGATTGAGCTTGGTGCTGTAGCAGCACTAGCTACACCTAATGTGATAGCAATAACCAAAGCTAATGAAATCACACCGGCAGCAATTTTTTTAAGTGTTTTCATACTTTTTCCCCCTTCTAAAGATAAACAATCATGAAAAACCTCTCGTTACAGGAAGATATCCTATCATCAAAATTAATTTTTGTCAAGTTTTCCTTTAATTAAAAAGTAATTACTATAATACGTAACTACTTTTCATCCCATTTCCAGTTCTTAATTTCAGGCAAATCTTCACCATTTTCACGAATATAAAGATTATGTTCAATAATTTTATTTTTCATTTTTTCCATTAAATGAACTTCTTTACTACCTTGATTTGGTAAATGTGAAATAACATCACAAACCAAATGAAATCTATCAATTTCATTTTGAACACGCATATCAAAAGGTGTTGTTATAGTTCCTTCTTCTAAATACCCATGAACAGATATATTATGATTACTTCTTAAATAAGTAAGTTCATGAATTAAAGTTGGATAGCCATGATATGCAAAAATTATAGGTTTATCTTTTGTAAATAACAAATCATACTCTTCATCACTAAGAGCATGTGGGTGTTTGCTAGGTGATTCTAACTTCATCAAATCGACTACATTAATACACCTTATTTTAAGTTCAGCAAGTTCTTTATTTAAAATAGAAATGGCCGCCATCGTTTCAAGTGTTGGCGTATCACCGCAACAAGCCATAACCACATCTGGTTCATTATCCTCATCATTGCTAGCCCAAGGCCAAATACCAATACCTTTAGTACAATGCTTAGCAGCTTCATCCATTGAAAGCCATTGATAACTTGGATGTTTTGAAGCAATGATTACATTAACATAATTACGACTTCTAATACAATGATCAAAACAAGAAAGTAAACAATTAGCATCAGGTGGAAGATACATCCTTACAATTCCCGCTTTTTTATTAGCAATATGATCTAAAAATCCAGGATCCTGATGTGTAAATCCATTATGATCTTGTTGCCAAACGTTAGATGTTAATAGTAAATTTAATGAAGCAATAGGTCTTCTCCAAGAAATTTGCTCACAAACTTTAAGCCATTTAGCATGCTGAGAAACCATAGAATTAACAATATTTATAAAAGCCTCATAGCTAGTAAAAAATCCATGTCTTCCTGTAAGTAAATATCCTTCTAACCAGCCTTCACACATATGTTCAGATAAATAAGAATCCATAATTCTACCTTCAGAACTTAAATGTTCATCTGTATCTCTAATATCACTTTGCCAGTATCTTTCAGTAACTTCAAACATCTTATACAATCTATTAGACATAGCCTCATCAGGACTAAAACTTCTAAAATTATTAGGATTGTTTTTAAATATATCTCTAATAAATCCACTAAGTTCTAACATGTCACTAGTCATTATTTGTCCATGCTTTTGAACATCAACCGCATATTGCTTAAAATCAGGCAAAATCAAATCTTTTAATAATAATCCACCATTCGCATAAGGACTTGCGCCCATTCTCTTTTCTACTGTTGGAATAATATTTTTAATTTCTTCTAATAATTTTCCATTCTTATCAAAAAGTTCTTCTGGGTGATAACTTTTAAGCCATGCTTCAAGTTGCTTAATATGTTCATCCGTATCGATAGAAATTGGAACCTGATGAGCTCTAAAAGTTCCTTCAACTTGATTTCCGTCAACCACTTTTGGTCCAGTCCAACCTTTTGGAGTTTTTAATATAATCATAGGCCAAAGAACTTTATCAACATCGCCGCTTTTAATTTTAAAAATTTCTTCAACAATTTTATCCATAGTATGTGCCATTAACGTATGCATTTTAATAGGTTCGTCTCCTTGAACCAAATATGGTTTATATCCAAGAGAATAAAAATAACCAATTAATTCTTTATCGCTCATTCTTGAAAAAACTGTTGGATTACTAATTTTATAACCATTTAAATTAAGAATAGGGATTACTGTACCATCGGTTTTTGGATTAATAAACTTATTAGAATGCCAAGATGTAGCAAGAGGGCCTGTTTCAGCCTCTCCATCACCAATAACACAAGCCACAATCAAATTAGGATTATCAAAAGCCGCACCATAAGCATGTGCTAAAGAATAACCAAGTTCCCCGCCTTCATGAATGCTACCAGGATTCTCAGGAGCAGCATGAGATGATATTCCACCTGGAAAAGAAAACTGCTTAAAAAGCTTCTTTAAACCTTCAACATCTTCAGTAACATTAGGATAAACCTCACTATATGTCCCTTCCAAATAAGTATTAGCCACTAAAAAATTACCACCATGCCCAGGGCCAGAAACATATAAAACATCTAAATCATATTTTTTAATTACCCTATTTAAATGTGTATAAACAAAATTTTGCGCAGGCACGGTTCCCCAATGCCCTACTATTTTCTTTTTCAAATGTTCTTTTTTTAAAGTATTTTTTAAAAGCGGATTATCAAGTAAATAAAGCTGACAAGCAGATAAATAATTAGCCGCTCTAAAATATTTATCTAACAATTTAATTTCTTCAATCATAACATATCCCCTCTTATTCCTATTACAATTATAACAAAATTAGAACAAAAAAAAAAGAAAGTTTAAAAACTTTCTTAAAACATCTTACCTTTGCATACTATCTTGTTGATGCATTTCCATACTTTGCATTCTATTTATCATTTCCTGAGATATAGCAGTTTGTAACGCAATCAATTGTTCATTACTTAAAGTAGATAAATCAACACCTGAAAATTCTTGACCATTAATATGATCTTGTTCTAATTCAGCTTGAATTGGCTCTGATTCTAAAGCAGAACTGTCTATTGAATCTTTCTTAACCTCTGAAGCCTGATCAATCAATTCACGGGTTTCTGGAGAAAATTCAAAATTATCAGTAATAGGTTTTTGTTCCAAATCATGTAAATCTTGTGATTCTAAAGATTGCTCATCTTGCTTCGCCTCTGCAGATAATTTTTTTGTTTGTTCTAAATATTCTGTAGCTGTTTCTAATGCTTTGTTCTTCATTTCTTTACTATAAAATTCACCATTAGCCATTGTTAATCTTTTTTCAGGATCTTTAATAGCCGCAATAGCTTGCTCCTTAAACCAACCTTTTTCCATTTCAACATCTTTAATCATATCGTTTAATTCTTTTTCGTACACACGATCATGCGACAAATACGCTCTATGAACTTTTTCATTTAATGAATCTAAAACGTCTTTAAAAATTTCATTAAAATCTTTTTCTATTTTGGCAATTTTTTCATCATCACTCATTTGCTGTAATTCATCCAAAAATTGAAATGCCTCTTTTTCATAGAGAGCCGATGGCGATTGCACCCTTATATTCCAATTATGCCACTGTTCTAATAGCTGATCTCTTTCACTAGACTTTCCAGCCCATTTAAGTAAACCTCCAAGTTCACCTTCAAGTGTTGCATAATCTTTAGCAGTCCAAAACTGAACTTTATTATCCATATTATAACTCGTTGTAGGTGGCTCATATAAATTTACATTAAATCTATTAGAAGCATAAGATTTTATTAATTCAATTTTTTCGCTATCTGATTTAGCAAGCATTATTTTCTTTTTTGTTTCATAAAAATTTTCTCTCATAAAGTCCTCCATATGATTTCTATACAAATTTTACCACAAACAAGTCAAAAAGACAATGAATTTTTTATAAAATCACAAGATTTTGCTATATAATTTTCTACACAACAATTATTACCTTTGTACTCCTTGTTGCCGATTCATTTCAAAGTTTTGTCTTCTTACTAATTCTTCTTGAATTAATGCCTTTAAACTAATTAGTTCTTCTGTACTTAAATTTTCTAAATCAGCTGCTTGCTTCTTAAAATCACTTAAAACTTCTTCTTCTAATTTACTTCCTTCCGTCATTCCTTTTGTTTGTTCTAAATAGTCTATAGCCATTTCTAATGTCTTTTCTCTCATTTCCTTATTATGAAAATCGATATTCGCCATTTTTAATCTTTTATCAGGATCTTTAATAGTCGAAATAGCTTGCTCTTTAAACCAATCTTCTTCAATTTTCAAATTTTTAGTCAAATCATTTAATTCTTTTTCATATGAATCATTATGTGACAATTTAGCTTTGCTAATTTCATCAGCTAGATTATCTAAACCTTCTTTAAAATTTTCATCAAAAAAAAATCCGATTTTAACAATTTTTTCATCATCGCTCATTTGCTGCAATTCTTCCAAAAATTGAAATGCTTTTTTCTCATAAGGTGATGATGGCTTTGCAACTACAATATCCCAATTACGCCACTGTTTCAACAAATCATCTCTTTCGCTAGAACTTCCAGCCCATTTCAATAGTTTTCCAAGTCCACCCCAAAATGTTTGATAATCTTTAGCAGTCCATAATAATATTTTATCTAAATTTTCACCTTTTTCAGGTGCCTCATATAAATTTACGTCGAATCTATTAGAAACATAAGATTTTATTAATTCAATTTTTTCGCTATTTGTTTTAGCAAGCATTATTTTCTTTTTTATCTCATAAAAATTTTCTTTCATAAAAGCCTCCTACATTTCCCACACTAATAATATTACAAAAAAGCAAAAAAAGCAAGTAACCTTTATTAAGTACACTTACTTTAAATTAAACGTTAAATCATAAAATTTTACTTTTAAAGTTTCCTCTGTATCTTCATCTTCAATTTCTCTTTCAGCTACGACTTCTTTTAACATATCAAACTCTTCATCATTAAGCATACTTACAAAGGTTTGTATGTCTTCAAAATCTAAATCTTTCATGCTATTCTCCTTTCATTTTTTTAAGTTCATACAAAATATTAAGTGCCTCAATTGGTGTTATTTCCAAAGGATTAATTTTATCTAGTTCTTCTTCAACTTTAGAAGTTTTAGAAATCAAATCATCAAGAGGTAATGCTTCTTGAATTTTAATATCTCTTTTTTTCTCTTTGTTTTCATAAACCTTTAAAATTTCATCAGCCCTTTTAATCAAACTATCAGGTAAATTAGCAAGCCGTGCCACGTGAATACCATAGCTTTTATCCACACTGCCTTCTTTTATTTTATGTAAAAAAGTTATTTTGCCGTCTTCTTCATAAGCACTTACATGAATATTTTTAAGTCCACTTAAAGTATTTTCTAAATCCGTAAGTTCATGATAATGAGTTGAAAAAAAAGTTTTTCCTTTAATATTTGTACTTATATATTCAATAATAGCTTGCGCTAAAGCCATTCCATCAAAAGTTGCCGTACCTCGTCCAAGTTCATCAAATAAAATCAAGCTTTTATCAGTAGCATTACTAATCGCATTATTCGCTTCAATCATTTCAACCATAAATGTTGACTCTCCACTTACCAAATCATCACTCGCACCAATTCTTGTAAAAATTGAATCAAAAACAGGTATTTTTGCTTCTTTAGCCGGAACAAAACATCCTATTTGTGCCATTATTGAAAGCAAAGCCATTTGCCTCATATAAGTTGATTTACCGGCCATATTTGGTCCCGTTATCAATAAGATGTTTGTTTTTTTATCCATTATAATATCATTACTTACAAACTCCGTATCAATAACCTTTTCAACAACTGGATGGCGAGAATCCTTTATATATATTTCCCTATCAGTAAGAATCGGTCTTACATAATTGTTTTGCTCTGTAACAGTTGCAAAAGCCTGCATTACATCTATTTCGCTTATTATTTTAGCTGCTTCTTGAAGTTCAGGAATATATTTTTTTACTTCATTTCTAATATTTGTAAAAAGTTCATATTCCAAATCAATAATTTTTTCTTCCGCATTTAAAATCAAAGCTTCTTTTTCTTTTAAAATTGGACTTATATATCTTTCACAATTAGCCAAAGTTTGTTTCCTCTGATACCCATACTCATCTTTAATTAAATTAATATTTCCTTTACTTATCTCAATATAATAACCAAAAACTTTATTATAGCCAACTTTTAAATTTTTAATTCCCGTTTTTTCACGTTCTTCTTTTTCAAAACGTGCAACAAAATCTTTACCACCTTTTCTCAAATCTTTAAGTTCATCAAGTTCGCTATTAAACCCTTCTTTAATTAAATAACCTTCCTTAACTCCAATAGGCGGATTTTCATAAATACTTTTTGTAAGTAATTCATACAAATCATCAAGCGGTTTTAAAGTTTTGTGAAAACTAATTTGCTTTAAAATATCACTTATCAAAGGTAAAACACTAAGTGAATTTTTAAGTTGTAACATATCACGCGCATTTGCACTTCCAAAAGCTACTCGTCCACTCAATCTTTCTAAATCATAAACCTCATTTAAGTATGTTTCTAAATCACTTTTAAGTAAGAACTCCTTTAATAAAGTTTCAACAGTATCATAACGTTGTTCAATTTCATTTTTATCTGTAAGTGGCATCAAAATATAGTTCTTAAGTAATCTTGCTCCCATAGCTGTCTTAGTTTTGTCCAAAAGCCATATAAGTGAAAAATTGCGTTCTTTAAGTCGTAAAGTTTCTGTTAATTCCAAATTCCTTTTCGTATGAACATCCATTTTTAAGTAATCTTTCTGCTGTTTCACAATTACTTGTTGTAAATGATCTAAACTACGTTTCTGATTATTTTCAATATAAGCAATTAAATGTTTAACCGTTTGAATATATCTTTGATCTTCCAAATTAGTATATATTTTTTTATAATTATCAGTAATATCATCCGTAATAGACACAGTCATATGAAACTGATTTTTCAAAATTGAATAAATATTCTTAGAAACCTTACTATCAATTATTACTTCTTTAATACCTAAATTAACAACTTCACTAACAACCTTTGAAGTATTATGTTCCAACAAAAAAACATAAATTTCTCCAGTGGAAATATCCGCATAACTAACACCATATGCATGTTTAAAATCAACAATATTCGCAATATAATTAAAATCATTAGATTTTATCGTATCACTATCCATAACAGTTCCCAAGCTCACTATCTGTGTGATATCTCTTTTAACAATTCCTTTAACATTCTTTGCATCTTCTAATTGTTCACAAATACCAATTTTATATCCTTTTTCCAAAAGCTTATCAATATACCCACTAGCCGAATGATAAGGAATACCACACATTGGAATTCTTTCGTCAAGTCCCGCAGATTTCCCAGTTAAAGTAAGTTCTAATTCTCTAGAAGCCGTAACCGCATCGTCAAAAAACATTTCATAAAAATCTCCAAGTCTAAAAAAGATAATCAAATCCTCGTTAGCGTTTTTAATTTCCAAATACTGTCTCATCATTGGTGTTACATCATTAAGATTAACTTCTTTTCTTTCCATTTCATACCACCATACATCTTTCAAACATATATATTATAATATATTTTTACTTTTTTTAAAAGCTACCTACTCTT
>JAFUBK010000055.1 GCA_017460245.1 Bacilli bacterium | reverse complement strand
CCAAAAATGCATATCAATGTAATTCATCTTAGTTTTATCATCCTTATTCTTAACCTCTTCATAATAAGGCTTAGTAATATATTGAAATCTAACATCACTTTTATACTTATCAGATAAAATATCGTTAGCTTCTTTATTGTCAAAAACAAAGGCTTCACCAACAAAATAATCTTCAACCTTACTTCCGCCTTTAGTTAAAAAGTTTTTACCGTGAAATTCAGGAAATAAAGAAACAATGCTTTTAATACCTTTTCTTAAAAAATAAGGTAATTTTCTATATTTAATTAGTAAATCATCTTCTTTATAAAAAGGATATCCCCCAAAAAGTTCATCCGCGCCTTCACCAGATAAAACAACCTTAACATACTTACTAGCAAGTTCAGATAAAAAGTATAAAGGAACAGCTGATAAATTAGCCGTCGGTTCATCTGCATAATATTGAACCTTGCTTAAACTATCAAAAAAATCATCCGCATTAATAAGCTCATTTATATTTTCAATATGAAGTATATCAGACAGTTCCTTCGCATAAGGAACTTCATTAAAGTTTTCATAATCAAAACCAACTGAAAAAGTTTTATCAGGTTTTAAATAAGAAACCACATAAGATGAATCAATACCACCAGACAAATAAGCCCCAACGGGAACGTCACTAATCAAGTGAGTATCGATAGAAGAAGTAACCGTATCATCTATTTTTTTAACTAGTTTATCAAAATCCGCGTTTTCACTATTAAATTTAACTTGATAATATTTGTTAATATCAAGTTTATTACTTTCCATATCATAAACAAAATAATGACCAGGAAGTAATTTAAAAACACCTTTAAAGAAAGTTTCTTCTAAAACTGAAGTTTGAAAAGTTAAATAAGGTTTCAAAGAATCTTTGTTAACTTTCTTAATAAAGTCAGGATGATACAAAAAGCTCTTAATCTCAGAACCAAACATAAAAGTATTATTCATAGTAGAGTAGTAAAAAGGTTTTTGCCCAAAATGATCCCTTGCACCAAATAATGTTTTACTTTCCTTATCCCAAATAACAAAAGCAAACATGCCACGCAATTTATCTAAAACTTTTTCTTTATATTCAGCATAACCATGAAGCAAAACTTCAGTATCAGAATTAGTTTTAAACTCATGACCTTTTTTAATAAGTTCTTCTTTAATATCTTTAAAATTATAAATCTCACCATTAAAAGTAATCATATAATTGTCATACTCCATAGGTTGCTTCCCATTTTTAAGATCAATAATATATAATCTTCTAAACCCTAAAGAAATACTATCATCAGTATAATATTCTTCATCATCAGGGCCTCTATGACTAATTGCATCAGTCATTTTTTTAATATCATCCTTTTTTTTCTCTTTTTTATTTATAAAACCGACAAAACCGCACATAGTTTATTCATCCTTTCTATAGTTTTTCAAATTTTCTAAAATTTCTTTTACACAAGAATTTATAAAATCATTAACACTTTCAAGATTAAAAATATAATCTTTATGTATTTCAGTATTTTCTAGAATAATTCCCATATTATCCACCACAACATTAATTTTATCCATTGGAATTTCTTCTATAATGTTTTTAATATCAGGAATTTCATCATAAAAAATTTTTAAATTCAAATTATACTCATCAATCAATTTAATGTTTAGATTAGTATAGTCATTATACATATAAAATGTTAAAAGATCATTATCACATTTAACTTTAGTTCCATCTAATCTTGTTATTACATCGTTTGAAATCATTCTAGCAATGAAATATTTATACCATAAATAATCCGTATAAAGATGGATGTAGTAACCCATCACAAAGTCATCATCCAAATTATTTTTATATTTAATTAAAAATTTTTCTAAATTTGGAATATCACTACCAGCCTCATCAATAAAATGGCTTTTATCTTTTCCTTGACCAATAAATTTTGCAATATCAGGCGCGATTGAACCAATAAAAAGTTTGTGATAATCTTTCTTTATTTTTTTATTAATTTCGCTTGCAACAGCAATATGTATCATTGCAGAAGCCATAAAACGCCTCCCTTACTTCCAATACCCATTTTTATAATCTTTATAATATCTAAAGTGTTTTCTTACTAAAAACAAAATTCTTTTAAAAGGCAAATCTCTTTTATAAAGCAAAGGATAAACAACTTTTTTTTCCTTATAAAGCCTTAAAATTTCATTTTTAAACTCATCATTAACTACATATTTTTTAATAATACTCTTAGGTACATAAGAAAGTCCAATTTCCTCGTTAACAATCTTAAATCCATTTTCTTTATTATAAACAAGATCATCAACCACGCATTTAACCAAATTGTATCCAGCTGCAGATACATAATAACTGCATCTTCCTTGACGAGCATTAATTTCTAAAATTTTATACTTCTTATCACGATAATCATATTTAATATCAAGCTCAGCTAAACCTTTGAAATTGATTTTTTCCATAAAGTTTTTAAACTCTAAAACAACATTTTCATCATAACCATTAGTAGTAAAGCCATTTATTAAACAAGCCGCATTACCAACCATATTAGAAGTGTGTTCTTGAAGACCAATTTGCGCAAAAGAAATAAACTCACATTTTCCTTTACTGTTACAATAAACAACGCAGTCGTGCAGTGAGCTATCATCACCAGGAATGTACTCTTGAATAATCAAAGTATCGGTATATTTACTATTTCTAAAACATTCAATAACATTATTAACCTCATCCATATTATTAAGTTTATAAATCTTCTTTTTGCCAGGAAAATCAATATGATTAAACATAATAACATTACTAGGTTTAATAATGACTGGAAAATCAAAATCAATTTTAACCTCATCATTTAAATCATAAATGATTGTTTTTGGAAGCAAACCCGAATTACCATAAGCCTTAAAAAACAAATCTTTCATCATCAAGCTATCCAAAAATTCTAAATCAACATAATTAAATAAAATCCTTTTATCAAGCTTTTCCCTGTTAATAACTAAATTTCTTGCATAAGTTTCATTTGAACTAAGACATACAATTTTTTTAGCAGAAAAATCTTTAACATACTCATTCATAGCTAAAGCAAAAGAATCGCTATCCCATAATCTATCATCATAAGTAACATCAGTAATTTTAGAGTGATTAACAAAACTCATAGGTTTATATGAAATAACTTTAACTTTTTTACCATAAGCCTCATGAGCACACCTTGCCATATAATAAGCATTCGCATCACTACCAATAATTACAACCTCAAAATCCATAATTATTCTCCTTAATATTTAATTTCCGTAAATTTTTCGTTTTCTTTATATACTCTAGGAACTCTATTAGTAACAAAAGTAAATAATTGATAAGCACTAATACCAAGGCTTCTAGAATCTTTTCTTATATCTTTATAAATAATAACCTCATCGTGTAAAGAAACATTTTCATCAATTAGTACAGAT
>JAFUBK010000054.1 GCA_017460245.1 Bacilli bacterium | reverse complement strand
GTACGCCAGAAATTATGTATCTTACATCAATTACTAAAAGTTCATTTACAAATATTTGGGGAATTGTAATTCCTGTTGCTGATACTGGAAATAGTAAAATTATTACGATTACAATTGTTAAAGAAATTCTGAATATCGTTAATTTATTTGGGGTATTCATTTTTGTTCTCCTTCCGTAATAACAGTTCCTTCGACAAATTCATCGTCTTCACTGTTTAGGGTAACAATAAAATAAATTATTGAAACTACTAGTATAACAATTAAGGCATATACCAAAAATGGTACAATTGAAAGTTTTCGTTTTTTATCAATTGTATATGGTGACTTTATTACTCTAGTTGGTTTTTTTTCTTTTTTAGCGTTTTTGATGTCATCTAAAGAAAGTTTAGAAGTATAGTCAAATAAATACTCGTTAAACTCGTCAACCAAGTCGTCTTTGTTTAATCCTAAATATTTGGCATAATCTCTAATGAAATATTTTAAATAAAAAATATCTTCAAAGGCTTCTTTGTTTCCTGATTCGATGTTTTCTATTTGAGAGGGTCTGATTTTTAAGTCTTCAGCAACCTCTTCAATCGACACACCTATATCTTCACGAGCAGACTTTAATTTCTGTCCTATTTCTTTCATAAAGTTTTCCTTTCATAAATAAAATAATATTTTATAAGCCATGTTCTGTACCTATTTCTAGGCGGCAAACATCTATCTACCGGTTAAACCGGTCCTTATGAAAAATTCATTTCTCTTTCATTAGGCTCCCCTACCAAAATTTGGGTTTCTTGCTTGCGGAGTTTACCACGTTTCACTTTTCTGTTTCCAGAAAATTCGTCACTGCGGCACTTTATGCTTTAGACCATGGAATAATCTTTAGGTCATTAAGCGTCGTTAGTCATAGACTACCTTAGGTTATTTTTTTCCTAAGCACAAACACTACGATCATCTCAGAATCGTGCAAGTATGGACTTTCCTCTACATTACCAAGAATGCAGCGTTTGCCAAAATATTATTTATCTCCATAAACGATTTTTTCTAAATTAGATAATCTGCGAAGTAAATCAACGTTGTTAATATCTCCTGATGGGTTATCTCTTAAAACTTCTAATTTGGTTCTCATGCTTCTAATTTCACCTTTTAGGCGCATGTTTTCATCGATTAGATCTTTTTTATCTCTCTCATACTCTCTCATTAATGAAAACATTTCTTCGTAATCACTAATAATGGTATCTAAAAATTTATCAACTTCTTGTGGTCTATAACCACGAGTATCAATTTTAAATTCTTTTTCCAAGATATCTTTCGGTGAAAGTACAATCCTTTCTTGATACATGAGTATCCCCTCTTTCTTATTCTTAATTTTAGAGTAAAAACACTACTTTGTCAATATAATGAAAAATAATATTAATTAAAAACGGTAATTAAATTGATATAAAATTATTTTTAATGTATAATGATAAACGAAGGTGAAACGTATGGAGAAAGGAATTTTGTATCGCATTTTAAGACCCGGGATAACTTTTTTAGTTAAAGTTGTATTTCATCCGCGTATAATTAATAAGGAATATATCCCTTCTTCTGGCAGTGTGGTAATTGCTTCTAATCACACCAAGATTTTTGATCCTGTTTTAATCCTTAGTTGTACCAAAAGAACGGTTCACTTTTTAGCAAAAAAAGAGCTTGTTGATGGGCCTTTGGGCTTTGGCTTTAAACATATGGGAATAATTCCTGTCAATAGAAAGATTAAAGATAAATCCGTAATGCCAGCTGCTGAGAAAGGACTTAAAAGTGGTAAAATAATTGGTATATTTCCTGAAGGAACTACCGAAAAAGGAAGGGGTTTATTACCTTTTAAATTTGGTGCGGTTAAAATGGCTAGTAGTACCGATACAGAAATTGTTCCTTGTGCTATTTCGGGAAAATACATACCCTTTATTAATAGGTTAACTATTATTTTTGGAAAACCATATAAAGTTAAAATTTCTGAAGATTTATCTTTGGAAAACGAAAAGCTTAGAAATAAAATTAAAGATTTAATTTCGAAAGGAGAAAATTATGGGAAAAATAAGTAATTTTTTCTTTAAATTGTTTAAAGAAAAAGAACCAGACAAACCTTGGTTAGACTATTATTCTAGAGAAGAAAGATCGATCAAATTTACTAAAAAATCTATTTATGATTATATGGTTGATGAAGTTGGCAATGATAAAGATTTTATTGCTTTAAATTATTTTGATAATAGAATTAGTTATAACGATTTTTTTAATTCAATCGATATGTGTGCCAGAGCACTTCGTGAATTTGGCGTTAAAGAAGGAGACGTTGTCACTATATGCCTACCAAATATGCCTGAAGCTATTTATGCTTTTTATGCAATTAATAAAATTGGTGCGGTGGCAGATATTATTCACCCTTTATCTAGTAGTGAACAAGTTAAATTTTATTTGAATGAATCTAAATCTAGATATTTATTTTTAGTTGATTTTAATTATGAAAAACTTAAAGATGTTCTTCCTTCAACCTTAGTGTATAAAACAATTTTGGTTTCGCCAAAAGAAAGTATGCCTTTAGGGCTTAGTATTGGATATACTTTAACTCGTTCTATAAAAACTAAAAGGCCTAGACTTGACGATTCTTCATATATGAGCTGGAAGCAATTCTTAAAATACGGCATTTCTAACATTCGAGAATATCATGCTGATATGAAAAGTACTGATCTTGCTTTAATTTTGCATAGTGGAGGAACTACAGGAACTCCTAAAGGAATTATGATTTCAAATTATAGTTTTAATGCAATTGCACAACAAAGTGGAGTTAATGTAATTGATGTGCGTCCTAAGGATAAAATTGTAACAATTCTACCTATTTTCCACGGCTTTGGTCTTGGTATTTGTGTTCATACACCTCTTTGCCTTAAAGTAGAAACTATTTTAATGCCTGAGTATGATGCTAATAGATTTTATAAAATTTGGAAGTACAATAAACCACACGTTATATTAGGTGTTCCTACTCTTTGGGAAGGTATGATGTCTAACAAAAAATTTGATGACGTTGATATGTCACAGTTAAAATATATTATTAGTGGTGGTGATTTTCTATCAGTAGCAGCAGAAACTAGAATTAATAATTTCTTGCACAAACATGGGGCAAAAGTTAATATTTTAAAAGGTTATGGAATGACTGAAAGTGTGGCGGCAACTTGCTATACTTTTCCAGGAACGAACGAACCTGGTAGCATTGGTATTCCAATGGTTGGAAACACTTATAAAATATGTAATCCCGAAACTTTTGAAGAGTTGCCACTTGGTGAAGAAGGCGAAATTTGCGTCAATGGGCCAACGTTGATGCTGGGATATTTGAACAATAAAAAAGAAACTGACAATGTACTGAAAAAACACAAAGATGGTAAACTTTGGCTACATACAGGAGATATTGGTTATATTTCTCCAAATGGTATTGTTTATTATACTCAAAGACTAAAACGAATGATTGTTGTTTCTGGATTTAATGTTTATCCTTCGATTATTGAAAATGTTATTGCCAATCACGAGGCGGTTAGTAAGGTTTGTGTTATTGGCGTGCCTCACCAATATAAAATGCACGTTCCTAAGGCTTTTGTGGTTTTAAAAGAAGGATATAAACCATCTAGTAAGATAAAACATGAAATCAGGGAATTGTGTAAACAAGAACTTGATACACATTCAGTTCCTAAAGAGGTTGAATTTAAGGATGATTTACCAAAAACTTTATATAATAAAATTGACTATAAATTTTTAGAAAATGAAGAACAGAAGAAGGCGTGAGAATTATGAAAAAGAATTATCCTTGTTATAGATTGTTTAAAGGTATTTTAGGCCCAATATTTAGGCTTTGGTATAACCCAAAGGTTATTAATAAAGAGTATTTGAACGTTGACGGGCCTATTATAATTGCTGGTAATCATAAACATATTTATGATCAATGTCTAACGATTATTTCAACAAAAAGAATGATTAATTATATGGCTAAAAAAGAATACTTTGATGATAAGAAAGTGGCGTGGTTTTTTAAAGCTGCGGGGTGCATTCCTGTTAATAGACAAACAAAAGATACAGCAGCGGTCGAAAGTGCTTTAGAAGTTCTTAACAATAACGGAGCTATCGGAATTTTTCCTGAGGGAACAAGAAATAAAACTGATAAGTTTTTACTTCCTTTTAAATTTGGAGTTGTTTCGATGGCTAAAAAAACCGGGGCGACAATTGTTCCTTTTGGACTTACTGGTGATTATAAATTTAGAAGTAAAAATCTAGTAGCTAGATTTGGTAAACCTTTTAAAATTGGCGATATGTCTTTAGAAGAAGCAAATGATAAGCTGTTTAACGACATTAAAAAGCTTATGGAAGAAAATTTAAAAGCAGAAAATTAATGATTTCCTGCTTTTTTTGTATAAACTAATCTATTTCTTTTATTATTTATGGATGTTGTGACAACATTTGTTTCTTCATCGAAAGCTCCAGTATATCTATTAACATTTTTTGGCAATATTATTGACTTTATATTATTATTAATAAATGCCTGATCACCAATATAAGTTAGTTCTGTCTGTGTTTCAAAATTAACCGCTTGTATTTCATTGTTAGCAAAGCTTCTTTCCCAAATTGATGTAACTTTTTTAGGTATTAGTACATAGCTTAATTCATTGTCAGCAAAAGCTTCTTTCCCGATTGTTCCTAAAGTGTCTGGAAATTTTATTTGTTTTAAGTGATTTCCTTTGAAAGCTCTTTGCCCGATAAAGCTTATTGGACTGGAAATTCTAACACTTTCTAGTTCTTGATCTTCAAACACGCCACTTAATATAGCTGTTGCTGGAATATCGATATATAAGTGCTTTATCCTTTCGATAGAAATATTACTAAAAAATTTGCTTTTTCCGTAAAAAGTTTTTAAATATTCTTCTTCTAATTCTAGCGCTAATTGTTCAGCTTCTTCTTTTGTTTGACCATATCTATATATTGTTCCTTGACTAACGTCTTTGTTGTAGATGACGTCTAAAGATGCTTTGAAGGGTTTGAATTTTGTAATAGCTCCTCTTCGAACGTCGAACTGATAATCTGATCCTGAAATATCCATATTTTCCTCCTTATTTGCGTTTAGTTATTATATCAGATTTTTTTTCTTTGTCAATTAAATAAGTATTTCTTTTTAAATATTTTATATTATTAATCATTTCATCAAATATTTTATTGATTTTTTCTTGTTTCATTGTTATCACCAATTAGATATTACTACAATTTTTATTTTCATTTTTTGTATTCGACAATAATAGATAAAATTAGAACTTTCTAAAAACTTATGGTCAAATTGACATATTTATAGTATAATTATTATGGTGTTATTATGAAATATCCAAATGGGTTGAAAAAAAAATTTACTTCTTATAATACTTATGCGAATAGAGGTATGAGTTTGGAAAGTGACATTGGAAGTAGCAACGAATATTACTTATTAAATGATATAGCAGTTGTTTATAAGAAACCAACGCCCATTACTATTGCAAAAGTTGATTATCCTTCAAGAGTTGATGCGGTCATTAAGGAAGCTTATTTTAAAACGCCATCAACTACAGACTATAATGGCATATATAAAGGAAAATATATTGATTTTGAAGCTAAGGAAACTAAAAACAAAACATCTTTTCCTTTGAATAATATTCATAGTCACCAAATAAAACATTTGCAAAACATTTATAATCACGGGGGAATTGGTTTTATAATTGTGCGATTTACTTCTTTGGATGAAACTTACTTACTAACAATTGAGAAATTAACGAAGTTTTTAGATAATAATAGGAGAAAGTCGATACCGCTTGAATATTTTAAAGAAAATGGATATTTTATTAAACAAAAATTCAGGCCGCTTGTAGATTATATTGAAATCATTGATAAAATTTATTTTGACGGAGGTAATATATGTCAGCTTTAAAAACAGAAATTAAAAAGATTGTGAATTATTTTTCTAAAAAACCTATTAGATTATCGGTACCCCTTTTTAGTCTGATTATATTCATTGTTTTAGCAATAGTTTTTAATTTTGTTATTGGTTTAATTTTAGCAATCTTGATAAATTTAATATGGATAATTCCATATGTTAAAAGTAGAAAAGCTACAAAAGTTAGGGAAAATATAGAAGGTCGTGATGAAATGCCTACTAAAAAGGATAAAAAGGTTAAAAAAGAAAAAACTAACAAAAAGAAAAAGGTTAAGATTATTTTATTAATTATTTTAAGTATATTTATCTTTTTGATTTTACTAGCTATTGCGTTTTTTATGTTTATTGCTATAACAGCGCCAAAGTTTGATCCTAATAATTTATATACTAAGGAAGCTTCGGTTTTATATGACAGCAATGGTAAAGAACTAGCTAAATTAGGTAGTGAAATGCGTCAAAAAGTTAAATATGATGAGGTTTCTGAAACATTAATTAATGCCATTGTGGCAACTGAAGATTCAAGATTTTTTGAACATAATGGTTTTGATTTACCTCGTTTTATAAAGGCTTCTTTTGGTCAAGTTCTAGGACATTCTAGTGGTGGAGCTTCTACTTTGACAATGCAAGTTTCTAAAAACCAATTCACCTCAACTACTTCCTCTGGATTTGCTGGTATAAAACGTAAATTTACTGATATTTATTTATCAATCTTCCAAATTGAAAAGAAATATTCTAAGGAAGAGATTATTGAGTTTTATGTAAATTCATATTACCTAGGTAGCGGTTCTTATGGTGTTGAGCAAGCTTCTAAAACATATTTTAATAAAAGTGCAAAGGATTTAAATGTTTCTGAGGCAGCTATGATTGCTGGTATGTTCCAATCTCCAGTAAGCTTTGATCCAAATTTGAATCCTGATCGAACTGAAAAAAGAAGATTACTTGTTTTAAGTTTAATGAAACGCCATGGTTATATTTCTGATGAAGAATATAAAATTGCAAAAGAAATGACGGTTGATAAAATTGTTATAAAAGGTCATTCGGCTAATAAAGATTATTCGGCATACCAAGGTTTTATTGATACTGTGGCTGTAGATGTTAAGGATTCTACTGGTTATGATCCATATTCATACTCTATGAAAATATATACGACTATGGACCGTGAAAAACAAGATGAAATTAATAAAATTATGAATGGTGAAACATTCACTTGGGAAAACGATAAAGTTGATGCTGGTATTGCAGTTATTGATACTAAAACTGGTAACATAATTGCTGTTGGTGCTGGAAGAAATCATCAAGATGCTAAATCGTTTAATAATGCAACTATGATGAAAAAGCAAATTGGTTCAACAGCTAAACCACTATTTGATTATGGCCCGGCAATTGAGTATTTAGATTGGAATACTTATCATCCAATTATTGATGCCAAATATTCTTATAGTAATGGAACTGAAATAAACAACTGGGATGGCGGATATAAAGGAATTATTACAATTCGTCAAGCTTTAGTTGATTCTCGTAATATTCCGGCTTTGAAGACTTTCCAAAGTGTTAAAAACTCTGATGTTAAAGATTTTGTTACAAAGCTTGGTTTATCTCCAGAAATTGATACTACTGGTCATTTACACGAAGCGCATGCTATTGGTGGTTATAATGGGGAGTCTCCACTTAGTGTAGCGGCAGCTTATGCAGCTTTTGGAAATGAAGGAACATATAATAAACCACATAGTTTTACAAAAGTTGTGTTTGAAGAGAATAATAAAACGTTTACTCCAGATAATGACTCTGAAAAAGTTATGGGTAAAGATACAGCTTATATGGTAACTGATATGTTAGTTGATACTGGTAAGTCAGCTTTAGGTAATTATAGTAATGTTAACGGGGCTACTTTTGCAGCTAAAACTGGTACTACTAACTTTGATAAGGAAACTATGAGACTTAGAGGTCTTCCAAGTAACGCTGTTAATGATTTATGGGTTGCTGGTTATAATGCTGATTATGCTATTGCTGTATGGTATGGTTACGATACAATTAAAGATGGACACAACAGATTTGGATCTAGTCAAAACTCTAGATTGTTCCAAGCTGTTGCGAAAAACTTCTTTAAATCTAGTACTCAGTTTAATAAACCTGATAATGTAGTTGAAGTTACAGTTGAGAAGAATTGTGCTACTCCACTACTACCTAGTTCTAATACACCGGATAGTGAAAAAACAACCGAATTATTTAAACAAGACGCTAAACCAACGGAGGTTTCTAACCGATTTAATTCTTTGGGTAATGTATCTGATGTTAAAGGTAGTGTTACTGGCCGTAAAGCCACTATTACATGGAAACCAATTGGTACTCCTGATGGTTTAAATAGTGAATATTGGCGCCCATTTGTAAATAAGGCTTTTGCTATTTCGAGTGACCAAACTACTTATTTATATCATATTATGGATTATAATAATAGCGTACTTGGAAAAGTTATTTATAACGTGTACAAGAAAGATACTAATGAACTTGTAGCATCTGTCGATGGAAATAGTGCAACATTTACTGTTTCTGGTTCTAATCCATCTTATATTATTAAAACTGCTTACTCTAACTTTGGTGGTGGCCAAAGTAGTGGTGTCGAAGTTAAAATAGATTATAAAGGTACTTCTAGCGATGATATTAATGTTTCTCTAGAAGGTAAGTCTGATATTACAGTTACAGCTTCCGAAGGTTATACTGATTTATCAAAACCTCTTAAAGCTACTTTAGCTGGGGAAGATGTTACTAATGAAGTTAAAGTAACAACGACTTATACTAAAGATGGTGGAAGCTCTACTGCTTATAATCATACTAGATTAACAGAACCAGGTGTTTATGTATTTACTTATAAGGTAACTTACGAAGGAGAAACTGTTGATACTATTGATAACGCAAGAACTGTTACTATTGAATAAAGACGATTTTAAAAAGTCGTCTTTTTTTATAAATAAAAAGAACTATTTACTTAATTTTAGTTCTTTTGTATTTACAAATTTCTTTTAATTTACACTCGTTACACTTTGGATTTCTAGCTGTACAGTGATAGCGACCAAATAATACTAGATGGTGGTGTAATTTAGATAAATATGCTTTTGAAAACTTTTTATTTAACTTTTTTTCTATAGTTAAGGGGTCATCATTTTTTTTAGCGAGACCTAGGCGAATACTCACCCTTGATACATGAGTATCAACTGCGATGCAGGGAACGTCAAACAAATTGCTTAAAACAACATTTGTGGTTTTTCTTCCTACTCCAGGTAAACTTTCTAAATAGTTTCTATCATTTGGTACTTTACCATAACAATCATCAATTAATTTTTGAGATATTATAATGATATTACTAGCTTTTTTATTAAATGTTCCTATAGGTTTGATTATTTTTATTATATCTTCGATATTTGCTTTACTTAATTCATCTAGCGATGGATATTTTTTGAACAAAACATCGGTTACCATATTAACTCTTTTATCAGTTGTTTGAGCGCTTAACATTACCGCTAAAAGTAATTCATAATCTTTAGTATAATTTAGTTCACATCTAGCATTTGGAAACAAATCATTTAAATATTCTTCTATTTTATTCGTTGAGCCAGTCATAGTCAAATACCTCTTTTTTTGTTTCTTTTTTTACTGACGATTTCCTATTTTTATTATAGTCTTCTTTTGTTTTTATTCCTTTTTTTTGCCATTCATATAGTATTTTATCAATATATCTTAAATTAGATACCCCATTAAATACTGCTTCTTTTAGGGCTAGTAAAATTATTTCTTCGCTAAATTCATCTATCCAAGCACCAATAATTTGATATTCGGTTGGACTTAGTGTACGTCCAAATTCTTTTTCAAAATGATCAAACAAAGTAGTTTCTTTCGTTTGATTGTCTTCTTCCATTATTAAAATTGCAAGTTTATTGTACAGTTCGTCTAAAGATACTACTTCTTCACAAACGTTATTGATTTTTATTCTTTCTAGTTTTAAAACGTCTTTTTTAGAAAGACTACTGATTAAATTTAATACTTCTGGTAATTTTAAATCTAACGATGTTGCGATTGTTTCGGGATTAAACTCGCCATCATTTATTAAGTATATTAAAAGTATTAATTCTTTTTCTGTAATATTTAGTTTTTTATAATTTGTTAGTAAAAGTTTTGGAAATACTATGTATCCGTTTTTTAAAATATCAATTATTTTGCCTGTCATTTTAATCACCTTATCGTTTATTATAACTTAAAATTAATTGTTTGTCGATGGGACTACTAAAATATTATAAGAATCTTCATATAGTTTTAAAATTGTAAAACTATTTATACTAACAATGGCGCTATCTAGCCATGATTCTTGAAGATTTTTTAAATATTCATCTTTAATTTGTTCGTCATAAAAAATAGCTGAGAACTTATCAATATCTTTTATTTCTTCTTTTAATTGTTTTATATATAGAAAATCGCAGATATTTGTTTGGTTTTTTGTAAAAATGCACAATGTATAATTATTTACACGAAATTTTAAGTTTTCTTCGTTTTTGAAGACGTAAACGTTTCCAAATGTTTGGTCAACTTTATTTTTTAAAAAATGTATGTTGGGTTTAATTTCAAAAATATTTAACGTTTCTTTTAAATTTTTATCACTTTTAT
>JAFUBK010000053.1 GCA_017460245.1 Bacilli bacterium | reverse complement strand
TTAGAATGTATATAGAGTGTGAAGATGCTTTAAAAACATCTATGAAACATCAAAAAGTTTTTGGTATTTACGGAATAGTTATTTGTCACAAGGTTAATAATAATATTGAAGATGTTTTGGAAAAAGCTTTGGAACTTATGGATAAAAGTAAAAAAACTTTTAAAGTTGTTACTAATAGAGCTGATAAAACATTTCCTATTCCTTCAATGGAATATAGTAGTAAACTAGGTGGTTTGATTTTAAAAAACTCCTCTTTTAAGGTTGATGTTCATAATCCTGACATTATTTTAAATGTTGAAATTAGAAATAATGGGACATTTGTTTATACAGAAGAGTTAAAAGGAAGCGGTGGATATCCAGTTGGAGTTCAAGGCACAGGACTTTTAATGTTAAGTGGAGGTATTGATAGTCCGGTTGCTGGATACTTAGCTTTAAAAAGAGGGGTTAATGTTGAGTGTATATATTTTGATTCACCACCGCATACTAGCGTGGAGGCTAAAAACAAAGTTTTAACTTTGGCTAATATTTTAAATAAGTACTCTGGCAATATAAAGGTTCATGTGGTTCCTTTTACACAGATGCAGGAAGAAATTTATAAAAAATGTCCTGACACTTATATGATAACCATTATGAGGAGAATGATGTATCGAATAGCGGCAAAATATGCGGAAAAAATAGGAGCTAAAGTTTTAATAAATGGTGAGTCGATAGGGCAAGTTGCTTCGCAAACTTTGAGTAGTATTCAGTGCATAAATTATGTTACTAATATGCCTGTAATAAGACCGGTGGCTTGCTTTGATAAGTTAGAAATAATTGATTTAGCGGAAAAAATAGGTACGTATGATACAAGTATATTACCATATGAAGATTGCTGTACTATTTTTGTGCCTAAACATCCGGTAATTAATCCGGTGTTAAGCAAATGTGAAGCATATGAAAAGACTTTTGATTATGAGGCTTTAATTGATAAAATAATCGATAATATTGAAGTTGTTACTAATTTTAAAAATGATTCTTTTTCTGATATTCTTTAACAAAATTTACCACTAAAAAAAATGTATTTTATAGCCAAATGTACACACTATATTAATGTACAGGAGGTGAAATACATGGCTAACAACAATAGTAATCGTTTAGTTGTTCCTGGTGCTAAACAAGCAATCGAACAAATGAAATACGAGATTGCTAGTGAACTTGGAGTTAATTTAGGTCCAGACACTACTAGTAGAGCTAATGGTTCAGTAGGTGGAGAAATTACTAAAAGACTTGTACAAATGGGTCAACAACATTTAAGTGGTTCTAACTTTACTAAATAATTAGTTTGATATAAAAACCGTTAACTATTAACGGTTTTTTATATTATTTTATCGATAATGCCATATTCTAAAGCTTCATTAGATGAAAGAAAATGATCTCTTTCAGTGTCTTTTTCAATTTTTTCTAAATTTTGTCCGGTATTGGAACTTAAAATTCTATTTAGTTTGGCTTTTAATTTTAAAATTCTTTCAGCTGCTATTTTTATTTCGGTTGCTTGTCCTTCAGCTCCTCCTAGTGGTTGGTGAATCATGACTTCACTATTAGGTAAACAATATCGTAACCCTTTTTCACCACTTGAAAGTAAAAATGCAGCCATACTTGCAGCCATGCCAATACAAATTGTGGAAACTTTACTTTTTACAAAATTCATTGTGTCATAAATAGCCATTCCAGATGTGATACTACCACCTGGCGAATTGATGTATAAATTGATGTCATCTTGATTTATTGAATCTAAGTAAAGTAATTGTGCGACAATACTATTAGCTAGGTTATCGTCAATTTCACCACTTAAAATTATAATTCTATCTTTTAATAATCTACTATAAATATCATAGACTCTTTCTCCATCTAAATTTTTTTCAACTACGCTTGGTATTAGCATAAAAATCGCCTCCTAGATATATAATAAGTGTAAACGGGTGGTTTTATTCATACAAAATACTGACAAAATTTATAATTTTTGATAAAATGAAAGGAGAATAGGAAGGATATTATGCGAGTAATCAAATTAAAATATAATGATACTTATATTGATAATATAACCCCTGGAACTAATTTATATGAAATAAGCAGGCTAGTAATAAAGGACTTTGAGTTTCCAATTGTAGGTGCAAGGCTTAATAATTTGGATGTTGATTTAAGTACAATTGTTACTGAAAATGGTAGTGTGGAATTTTTTGATCGTTCTAGTAATCCTGGAAATAAAATTTATGGTCGTAGTTTGGAATTCTTGGTTATTGCGGCAGCTAAAGAAGTTTTTAGTAAAGAATCTGATGTTTATATTAATTATTCTTTAGACAATGGGATATATTGTGAGGTGAGTGATCAAAAACTTACAAAAAACATGGTCGAACAGTTAGAGGATAAAATGCGTGAATTTGTTTCTGATGCTTTACAAATTAACTTATGTAAAGTTTCTAGATTAGATGCGATTAAATACTTTAAGCGTAATCATCAAATTGATAAGGTTAAAAATTTAAATTATACAAGTAATTCGACGATTGATTTACATCGATTAAAAGATACTTATGATTACTTTTTTGGCCCTCTTGCATATGACACTAGTCAAATAGATAAGTTTAGACTTACTTATTTGAATCAAAACAGCTTCATAGTTAGTTATCCTGACATTAAAAATCCTGGTGTGGTATTACCGTATAAACATCACGAGAAAATTTTTAATAAGTATCAAGAATATAAAACTTGGGGGAATTTAGTTGACATTAATACAGTTTCTGATTTAAATGAAATAGGAGGCAGAGGTCATTATCTTGATGCGATAAGTTTATTTGAAGCTCATTATGAAAGTGAGCTTTCAAGTGCAGCTGAAAAAATTTATAAGGATCGTAAAAATATTAAGATTATTCTTCTATCTGGGCCTTCTTCTAGTGGAAAAACGACGACGACTAAAAAACTTGCTTTATATTTGAAGGCTAAAGGAATAAATCCTCATTTACTTTCTTTGGATGATTATTTTGTTGACAGAAATAAAACACCTAAAGATGAAAACGGAGATTATGATTTTGCTAATATAAAATCAACAAATGTGTCACTTTTTAATGAGCATTTGAAAAAATTGTATCAAGGTGAAAAAATTAATTTACCGAAATATGATTTTGTTAGTGGTAAGCAAGTTTTCACTAATGAGTATTTGCAATTGGAAGAAGATGATGTTTTACTGGTGGAAGGAATTCATACTTTGAATGATAAACTTACCCACAATATTCCTAGAGAAAACAAGTTTAAAATTTATATTACTCCAGTTGTTCAACTTAAGATTGACAACCATAATAGGGTTAGAACTACTGATTTAAGAAAATTAAGGAGAATTGTTAGAGATAATCGTTTCCGTGGATATTCGGCAGAAGAGACTTTGCTTATATGGCACAATGTTGATAAAGAAGCATATGAAAACATTTACCCTTATCAAGATGATGTCGACTTGGTTATTAATAGTTCGCTTAGTTATGAAATTGGTGTTTTAAGGATTTTTGCGGAACCTTTGCTGTATGGAATTGATCCAAAAAGTAGTGTTTATCCAGAAGCTTTAAGGCTTATTAATTTATTGAGACAATTTATGCCGATATCTAGCGAGACTGTTCCTAAGAGTTCTGTTTTAAGAGAATTTATTGGTGAAGGAATATTTAATAATTAGAAAGGATGATTTGATGATTAAAGTAGCTATTAATGGATTTGGAAGAATTGGAAGATTGGTTTTTAGAATTATGGAGGAAGACCCTGATTTTGAAGTTGTTGCCATTAATGACTTGACTGATCCTGAACAACTTGCTTATTTACTTAAGTATGATACTTCACATCGTAGTTATATTCCAAGTGAAATATCTTTTGACGATGATGGTATTATTGTAAAGGGTCGTAAAATTAAAGTTTATGCGGAAATGGATCCAGTTAATTTGCCTTGGAGTGAGCTTGGTATTGATGAGGTGTTTGAATGTACTGGCAAATTTACGGATAAAGATAAAGCTTATGCGCATATTTCGGCAGGAGCTAAAAAGGTTATTATTTCTGCCCCTGCGAAAGGTGATTTAAAAACGGTTGTTTATGGTGTTAATGAAGATGTTTTAGATGGAACTGAAGATGTAATTAGTGCAGCATCATGTACTACTAATTGTTTAGCGCCGGTAGTAAATCTTATTAATAATGAATTTTCAATTGTTAAAGGATATATGACTACAGTTCATGCTTATACTAATGATCAGGCTGTTTTAGACGTTTCACATAAGAAAGGTGCGAAATCTAGAAGAGGGAGAGCTTCGGCAGCAAATATTATTCCAGCTTCTACAGGGGCTGCTACAGCTTTGGGTAAGGTTATACCAGCTTTGGATGGTAAACTGGATGGTAGTGCTTTAAGAGTTCCCGTTACTACAGGTTCTGTTATTGATTTGACTTTAGAACTTGGTAGAAATACGTCGGTTAAAGAAATTAATGAACTTTTTAGAAATAACCAAAATGATACAATTGCTTATACAGAAGATCCTGTTGTATCGAGTGATATTATTGGGTCTCGTGTTGGTGCTTTAGTCGACGGGCTTCTTACGGATATTTTAGAAGTTGACGGTAAGCAGCTTGTTAAAGTTATCGCGTGGTATGATAATGAAATGGGTTATAGTGCTCAAATGGTAAGAACTGCAAAATATTTATACAAAAACTAATTTATTTGTATTTTTTTGAAAAAGGCTAGTTTTATAAATTGAAGTTGTAAGATAAAAGTAGACACTAAAAAGCTTTTTAGTGTCTACTTTTTATTGACAAGTTCACTTTTGTTAGTTTTTTTTGTATCAATACTTCGTTTAAATACAATGTATTTATCATATAAAAACTCTAATATGAAGTTTGCTAACATATTTAAACCAGTTACTAAGTAGTCAGTCCACTTTAAAGTTTCGGCTAAATAATTTCCAATAATTGTTGATGTTGGAGTAAAAATTAGGTAAAAGATTGCTACTTTTATCATGGCAATTGGGACGTTATTTGTAGCTTTAAATGTAAATTCTCTATTTAAAGTAAAATTCCAGATTACAGATGCGACTAGGGCAATTAAATAATTAATCCAATAATCAAAGTTTGCAATAGTATCAAAAAAAGTGAATACTAAGATTTCTACGATACCAGCAGATATTGAAAAAAGTGTGAATTTTACGGCCCTAGTTATTTCTTTTTTTTTCATTTTAATTCTCCATTTCTTTATTGATCCATTCGATAATTATATTTACGATGTAATCTATTTCATTTTTATTTAATTGTTTTCCTTTTGAAATATGATGCCATTTTTCAAGACACGATCTACAACAAGTTGCGGTTGCGTGCTGAGCGATGAAAACTGGATGAACTTGTTTCATTGGTGTTTGTTTTCCGTCGTTTTTTGGATAAGGGGGTTTTAATCTTTCATTTATAAAATCGTAGGCATGTGATTTAATTTTGTCGATAGTTTTTTCTTTTGTGTATGCTTTCATTTTATTGTTTAAATGGAACCTATTTCTAAATTTCGATTTTGCTAGTTTGTCTAAAATATCCATTGTATCACCGTTATTATTATATAATAAATTAAAAAAATACGCTATAGTGATTTGTCCTTGTAAAAATAGGTTATTTAGTATAAAATAATATTAGATATGTGAGGAACTGATATGAAAAAAACGATTAAAGATTTGGATTTAAAGGGTAAAAAGGTTATTATTAGATGTGATTTTAATGTTCCAATAAAAAATGGAAGGATTACGGATGATAATAGAATTAAAGAAAGCTTACGAACTATAAAATATGCGATTCGTCATAGTGCGAAAATTATTCTAATTTCACATTTAGGGCGTGTTAAAACTTTAGAGGATAAAGATAAATATAGTTTAAAACCTGTGGCTTTGAGACTTTCTGAATTATTAAATAGAAAAGTTATTTTTGTAGATGATTATAAAGGGAAAAAAGTAGAGAACGCTATTGATAAAATGAAAAATAGATCTGTTGTTCTTTTGGAGAACACAAGATTTGCAGATTTAGATGGTAATAAAGAAAGTGGTAATGATAAGGCTTTAGGAAAATATTGGGCATCTTTAGGTGATATTTTTATTAATGAAGCTTTTGGAACGGCTCATAGATCTCATGCTTCAAATGTTGGAATTGCAAGTAACTTGCCTAGTGCGATTGGATTTTTAATGGAAAAAGAAATTAAGTTTCTATCTTTAAAAATTAAGAGACCTTATACAGTGGTTCTTGGCGGGGCTAAAGTAAGTGATAAAATAGGAGTAATAAATGCTTTGGCTGCTAAGGCGGACTATGTCTTAATAGGTGGAGCAATGGCATTTACGTTTTTAAAAGCTAGTGGCTTTAATGTTGGCGGTTCATTAGTACAAACGGATGAAATTGATTATTGCTATGATGTTCTTAATAAGTATGAAGATAAAATTGTTTTACCAATTGATGTTGTAACAGCTAAAGAAATAAAAAGTGGGGTTAAGACTAATTTAAGATTTGTGAATGAAATTGAAGAGGATGAAATTGGGCTTGATATTGGCCGTGGGACAATAAAGGTGTTTAAACAATATTTAGATGATAGTAAAACGATATTTTGGAACGGTCCAGTAGGATATTTTGAACTTTCAGAATTTTCTTTAGGTACTAAAATGTTGTTAGATATTGTCTCTAAAACTTCGGCAACTACGATAATTGGTGGTGGAGATACTGGAAGTGCGGCTATTAACATGGGCTATCAAGATAAAATAACACATATTTCTACTGGCGGAGGAGCAAGCTTGAAATATTTAGAAGGAAAAGAATTACCTGGAATTGATGTTATAGATGAAAAATAAAAAAATTAATGGACTTATTATTTTTATAGTTACAGTTATTGTTTTATTTCTGGCTTTAAAAGATGATTTTTTAGAAAAAATTAATTATTTGTTTTCTTTTAATATGTTTTGGCTTGTTTTGGGCGTGTTATGTGTTTGTTTATATTGGCTTGGTAAATCATTAGTTATATATTTTTGTGCTCAAAAATTTGATAAAAAATATTCTTTAAAAAAAGCTTTTAAACTAATGCTTGATACACAGTTTATTAATGCGGTTACACCATTTTCAGTTGGTGGACAGCCATATCAAATATATCGATTTAAAAAACAAGGTATTAGTATTGAAAAAGGAACTAATATTGCGATTCAAGATTTTATTGTTTATCAAATTTCTCTTATTTTACTTGGGACTATTGCGATTATTTCTAATTATTTTTTAGGAATTTTTCCACCGTCTTCTTTACTTAGAAAATTAGTTGTTTTAGGCTATATTATTAATGTTGCTGTAATTATTACGCTATTTATAGTGGCTTTTAATACGAAAATTAATAAAAAACTTTTAAACTGGGCAATTAAAATTTTATCGAGATTGAAGTTGATTAAAGATAAGGAAGGTAAGTTGGAACAAATAGATACATATATTTATAATTTTCACCAAGGGGCAACAGTTTTGATGAAAAGTAAGTGGCATTTTTTCAAAATAATATTGATTAATTTTGTTGCGCTTGTGTTTTTATATTTGGTTCCGTTTACTTTAATAATGGGGCTTTCAATAGATGTCAATCCTTTTATTGTTGTAGTTACTTCGGCATATGTTATGCTTATTGGTTCTTTTGTGCCAATTCCTGGAGGTACTGGAGGACTTGAATTTGGTTTTGTGGAGTTTTTTGGAACTTATATAATTGGAGCTAAACTTTCTAGTATTATGATTATGTGGAGACTTTTAACTTATTATTTTGGTTTAATTGTTGGTGCTATATCAATTAATTATAAGGAGGAATAGGATGCGAATAGGAATTTTTACAGAGACATATACACCTTATATTAGCGGACTTGTAACAAGTGTTGTAATGCTTAAAAAGTCGCTTGAAAAAATGGGGCATAATGTTTATGTTGTTACGGCTAATTTAGAAAGCTATCATTATGAATATGACGAAGATGAAAAAGTTTTAAAAATTCCTGGTATTCCAACGGGAATTTATGATTCTAGGCTTACGGCAATTTATCCGATGAAGGCGATTAATAAAATTAAAAGTTGGGATTTAGATGTTATCCACAGCCAAACTGAATTCGCTATTGGTACTTTTGCGCGCATTCTTGGCAAACAATTTAATATACCTGTTGTTCACACATATCATACGATGTATGAAGATTATGTTCATTATATTACGCGCGGTCATTTTAATAAATCTAGTAAGAAGTTGG
>JAFUBK010000052.1 GCA_017460245.1 Bacilli bacterium | reverse complement strand
TTACCTCTGTCCTATTATAAGTATATCATAAATAACAAAAAAAGACTAAAAAAATCTAAATTTTTACCAAACATTTTTTATAAAAAAATAAAAAAAGCTTATTTTTCAAGCTTTTTTACTAATCGCAATTCCATCTCCAATTTCCAAAAATTCAGTTTTGAATTCTTTGTTTTCTTGTAAAAATGTTCGGTAGTTATTAATTTTTTTAACCAAAGCTTTTAAATTTTTACTTTTAATACTATCTACATTTTTAGATAATCCATGAAAATTCAAGTTATCAGAAATAATAACTCCATTATCCTTCAAATTACTTTTAAATTTTTCAAAAAATTTAATATATTGAGCTTTCGCAGCATCAATGAAAATCAAATCAAACAAGCCTTGTATTTCAACATCCAAAGCATCTGCTAAGACAACTTCAATTCTATCATTCAAGCCAAAATCTTTAATGTTTTTTAAAGCCAAATTATATCTAAAAACATCTCTTTCAATGGTAACAATTTTAACATCATCACAAGTTTTAGCCATCTTGATAGCCGAATAGCCAATTGCCGAACCAATTTCTAAAATACTTTTAATATTATGTTTTTTTATATAGTCAGTTAAAAACAAAATCCCATCTTTCTGCATAATGGGAATATTGTTTTCTATTGCATATTCTTCTAACCTATCCATTTTCCTGCCTTTTTTAGTTCAGCAATTATTTTAGCGTGTTCATTAGCGTTTTTTGTAAAATAAACTTTTTTCTCACTATCTGCAACAAAATAGTAATAATCACTATCCGTAGGATTAATAGCTGCTTTAAGCGCACTCAAACTAGGATTCGCAATAGGTCCAACTGGAAGGCCCTTCATCGAAGCGCACCTTGTGTTATAACCATTACAAGCATCTAGTTCAGCTTTAGTTAAAGCTTCAGTCATTGCTTTTTTCGATGCATAATAAGTAGTAACATCACTCCCCAAAGACCAATTATTATTTAATCGATTATAAAATACACCAGCTACCATTGCTCTATCATCATCTGTCACTGACTCAAGTTCAACAAGTGAAGCTAAAGTAAATATTTCATGAACACTATAACCGCTTTTTTCAATAGAATTTTTTAAATTTGCAATTTTTTTATCTGTATTGTTTAACATTGAAGTTAAAATATTATCCAAATTAAGCTGCTGTGCTTCAAAAACATAAGTATCTGGAAATAAATATCCTTCTAAATCGTAATATATTTGTGGATTTTTAACATCATCTGTAATAAACCAATACTTATCTTTTAAAGAGTCAACATATGCCTCGTCATTTATTTTGTTAAAAAACTCATCTTCAGTAATATCTGTTTTTTCAGCAATTATTTTAGCCATTTGGCGTACATTTAATCCCTCTCTAAAAGTTAAAGTAATTCTTGTTTTAATAACATTATTCTCATTGCCTAATGTTTCTACAATTTCTGCCACACTCATCGCTCTATTTAAATCATAATTTCCAACTACCAATTTTCCTGGTTTATGTAATTTTAAGAAGATTCTATAGAAAAATTCCGATTTAATCAGATTTTTTTCTTTTAACTTTTTAGCCATCGTAAAATAATTGTCACCTTTTTCAACTTCAACCGTGATAGCTTTAGTTTTACCACTTACCGCTGAAGTTTCAAACTTATAAAGACCCAAAAAACATACAAAGACTAAAATTATAAGCACTATTATAAATAGTGCAAATTTTCTAAATGAAAACCTACGTCGCTTCATAAATTAATTATTCAGCTTCCTCCACTTGGTTTTGCATTTCCTCTAAAATTGTTTCAATAATCTTCCATTCTTTTTCAGTTTCAATTGGAATTAACTGTAATGCAGCCACATCAGTACCCTCAGCCATTTTTAAATCTGCTGGGTTATAAACAGATGCATATACTCTAGTATTACCCTCTTCATCAATAGAGTTGTCAGTATAAACAATATAATTTTTCCCGGTTTCTGGTGATTCAAACATAAATAATGTTTCACAATCAATTTGTCTTCCTTCAGCATCCACAGCTTTAAATTTTAATTCTTCTAACATTTCGTTATCCATTTCCATCATTCCTTTCTTTATCTAAATACGTTTGTAATATAATAGTCGCCGCTAAACTGTCAATTTTTTTCTTTCTTTTCTTACGAGACATATCAGCTTCTATCATATATGCACTTGCTTCTTTAGTTGATAACCTCTCATCCTGCATTACCACTTCGATATCAAATTTGGATGTAAGCATATCTCTAAATGATAATGTAGCCTCTGCCCTAGGTCCGATCGTATTATTCATATTTTTAGGAAATCCTAAAATAATCTTACTTGGTCTTTCCATATCAATAATAGAGGAAAGCTCTAAAAGCGCTTTTTCATAATCTTCATCGTCAAACCTAATAGTGCCATATGTACTCGCTATTGTTCTAGTGCTATCACTAATAGCTACCCCAAGCGTTCGAGTACCCAAATCAAGACCAAGATATTTCATAAATCACCCTCTACTAAATACATTTTAATTTTAACATTTATTTTAAATTTTGTACACCCCAAAACAAAAAAACCATTATATTTTAATCAGCATTTAAAAATAAACATTACAAAATCGTCTCTTCCTTCTTTTTTATCAAAAATTATGCTATAATTTTATAAAGAAAGATGGTAGATAATATGGTTTATACAAAAAGAAGGTTAAAAAAAGGACCAATAATTATACTTATAATATTTATTATCATAATCATCCTAGTAATTGCGGGTATAAAGCTTTATACTCATTATACTAGTAATGAATATAAATTAGAAAAATTAGGATACAGTGAAAAAGAAATAAATATACTTTTAAAAAAAGATGACAAAATCTTAAAAAAAGCTCTAACCAAATATGATGAATATTTAATTCCTCTAACCAATCAAAAGTATTTCTTGTGGAAAAATTATAAAACCTATAAAGAATATATAAATAAGCTACAAAAAGAAACCAACAATATTGACTACAAAAAAGTAATAACTAATGTAAACACCAAAAGAAACTACGATTTTTATACTCATACTGTAAAAACAAATATGGATAAAGGAAATGCAATTTTAGTAAATAAATACTACTCACTTCCAGAAGCTTACGCTCCAAAGGACATTGTAAACGTTAGTAACCAACATTCCTATGGAACAGTTCAAATAAAAAGCGAAGTATATGATGCTTTTAAAGAAATGTTTAATGCTGCCAAAAAAGAAAATATAACCTTAATTATTAACTCTGGTTATCGTGATTATGCCTCACAAGAAAAAGTATATAATCAGTACAAAGAAACAAAAGGCGAAGAATATGCTGACAGTATAGCTGCCAGGCCTGATTTTTCTGAACACCAAACAGGTCTTGCTCTAGACATAATCACATATGGTGCCAGTGGAACAACATTTGATACTACAGATGCTTTTAAATGGTTAGACAAAAATGCCAATAAATATGGATTTATTCTAAGATATCCAAAAAACCAAGAAGATATAACTGGATACTCTTATGAATCATGGCATTTCCGCTATATAGGTAAAAATTTAGCTTCAAAAGTAAAACAAAGTAACCTAACCTATGATGAATATTATGCTTACTATATTGAGGAGTGATCAAATGAATAAAAACAAAAAAAATATATATA
>JAFUBK010000051.1 GCA_017460245.1 Bacilli bacterium | reverse complement strand
TAAATCTGTACTTGTTTATACTTTAAAATGTATATTAAAAATGCTTCATCCATTTATGCCTTTTGTTACTGAAGAAATTTATACAAAATTACCAAATAGTGAAAGGTCTATAATGCTTTCAAAATATCCAGAGTATGATAGTTCATTAGTATTTAAAGAATCTAAAAATATTGATGATTTAATTTTGCTTATTACAAAAATAAGGAATTTTAAACAAGAAAATCATTTAAAAAACATTTATTTGAAATATGATAATAAGTTTTTAAGTGATAATGATGATGTTTTAACTAAATTATTAAAACTTGAAAATACTAATAATTATCAAGGAATGGATGAGATAGATATTAATTTTAAGGATTCTACTGTTAAGGTTTATTATGATAATTCAGCTAATAAAACTGCAGAGATTGAAAACTTGTATCGGGATAAAGAAAGGTTAGAATCATCTATTTTACGAAGAGAAAAATTACTTTCTAATGAAAATTATGTTAGTAAAGCACCTAAGAATATAGTTGATACAGAAAAAAGCAATTTGGAAAAAGAAAAACAAGAGTTAGAAACTGTTTTAACTAAATTAGAAAATATTGATTAGTTGTATTGAAATATTTTGTCAATAAAAAAATAAAAGTGATTGCTTTTTCTTAAAAAGTGTGCTATATTTTATATAGTAGCAAAAGGGTAAGGAGGTGAAATAGATGAGAGATACAAAAGGTTTTACATTAGTAGAATTACTAGCCGTTATTGTTATCTTAGCTGTTGTTGCCTTGATTACTACGCCTTTAATTTTAAACGTTATTAACGATGCACGTAAAAAAGGAGCTGAGGATAAAGCATGGGGGACTATTGATGCAGTTAAATTAGCTTATACTGAGGCTCAATATGGTTCTACCGCTCCAGCCTTAACTTCATCTGGCATAACTGTAACTTTTACAAAATCTGGTACTACTCTTAGTAATGATAGCGAAACTAGACTTGGCAAGGCTGTTAAAGTAAGTGGTGATATTCCTGAAAGCGGTACTGTAACAATTGCTGAAAACGGGACAATAACTTGCTCTAATTTGAAATTCTCAAATCAAGGTACATTCTGTTGTAGCACTACTGATGGAATGACAATGTCTTGTGGTTCTTGTGAATCATAATTTATGATAATTACTTAGGTTTATACCTAAGTTTTTTTATTAAATTTTATAAAGGTATAGCACTTAACTTATATATTTTTCTTCATTACTTAGAATGATGATTATTATGATGTTTATATAGATTAGGTGATCCATATTCGCTAAAAAAATATGCATTGACAAATTAATTTATAAAAACTCTTTATGAGTTTTTTTTATTGCTTAAAAATGGTATAATACTTTTAGCAAACAGAAAATGGTGAAAATATGAAGCAAGAAAATATACGTAATTTTTCTATTATTGCCCATATAGATCATGGAAAGAGTACGATTGCAGATAGAATTCTTGAACTTACTGGGGCTATAAGTGAAAGAGAAATGCAAAGTCAACTACTTGATAATATGGATCTTGAAAGGGAAAGAGGCATTACAATTAAACTTAATGCTGTTAGTTTACAATATGATTACAACGGCCAAAAATATGATTTACATCTTATTGACACTCCTGGTCATGTAGACTTTTCTTATGAGGTTTCACGTAGTTTAGCGGCTTGTGAGGGAGCTGTTTTGGTCGTTGATGCAGCTCAGGGAATAGAGGCTCAGACTTTAGCTAATGTTTATTTGGCTGTGGAAAATGATTTGACAATTATTCCAGTTATTAATAAAATTGATTTACCTAATGCGGACGTACCTAAGGTGATTAAGGAACTTGAGGATACACTAGGGTTTAAAAAAGAAGAAATTATTTTAACTTCGGCTAAAACGGGAGAAGGTATTAAAGAACTTGTAGAAGCAATTGTTGAAAGGGTTCCTGCTCCTAAGGGTGATGTTAATGGTAAATTACAAGCATTAGTTTTTGATAGCCATTTTGATTCTTATAAAGGTGTGGTATCTTTAGTTAGAGTTGTAAACGGTAAAATTAAAGTTAAAGATAAGATTAAATTAATGGCTACTTCAGCGGTCCATGAGGTTACTGAACTTGGTATAAATACGCCTAAAGAAGTTTTAAAAGATGAACTTGTGGCCGGTGAGGTTGGTTATATATGCGCTAGTATTAAAAGTGTAAGTGATATTAAAGTGGGGGATACGGTTACTTTAGATGGTGACTGTGCTTTGGAAAGCCTGCCAGGATATAAACCTATGAAGCCAATGGTGTTTAGTGGAGTTTATCCAATAGAGACTAATAAGTATCCAGATTTGCGTGAAGCTTTAGAAAAGTTAAAATTAAACGATGCGGCTTTAGAATTTGAACCAGAAACTTCTAAGGCTTTAGGTTTTGGTTTCAGATGTGGATTTTTAGGTCTTTTACATATGGAAATTACATTGGAAAGACTTAGAAGGGAATTTAATATCGAAATTATTGCGACAAGTCCATCGGTTATTTATAAAGTTAATAAAACTGATGGTAGTACTTTAGAAATTGATAGTCCTTCTAAGATGCCTGAAAGACAAAGGATTAATTCGATTGAAGAACCTTTTATTAGAACTAATATTTTAGTACCTAGTGATTACATAGGTCCGATTATGGAACTGTGTCAAAATAAAAGAGGCAATTATATTAATATGGAATATTTAGATCAAACAAGAGTTAATATTCATTATGAAATTCCTTTATCAGAAATTGTGTATGACTTTTTTGACAAATTAAAAGGGGTAACAAGGGGCTATGCTTCTTTCGATTATGAGCTTATTGGTTATAAGATAAGCGATTTAGTTAAAATGGATATTTTATTAAATGGGCAAGCTGTTGATGCTTTAAGTTTAATTGTTCATAAAGACTTTGCTTATAAAAGAGGAAGAAGCTTAGTTGAATCTTTGCGCAAACAAATTCCTAGACAAATGTTTGAAGTTCCAATTCAAGCAGTTATTGGAACTAAAGCTATTGCTCGTGCGGATATTAAAGCTATGAGAAAAAATGTTTTAGCTAAATGTTATGGTGGAGATGTTTCGCGTAAAAGAAAACTTCTAGAAAAACAAAAAGAAGGTAAGAAAAAAATGAAAATGATCGGTAATGTTGAAGTACCGCAAGAAGCTTTTTTAGCAGTTTTAAGTATGGATGACGAAAGTTAGGGGGAAATAAAAATGATTAAAAACGCTGAAAATTTAAAAGAAGTAAGAATGCCAGGATGGAGAAAAGTTCTTACTTCAGACTTTGATTATGGTAAGTATTTAGAAGATTATTTAAAGATGGTTAGTGAAGGATCTGATGATAAGGAACTTATTAATTTTGCTGAAGGTATTGATGGAAGAGAGTATAAAAAAAGCTCTGATATTAGTGTAATGTATCCTTCTTTTAAGGCTAGCAGATATGAAATAAATGAGGTTTATGCAGAAATAATGGACACACTTCAAAAAAAGTATGCATATAATTTGCTTAAAACAAATAAATATATGGATACTTTTAATGAGTGTATTACTAAAACGATGAAAGTAGTAACTAGTTTTTATGTTGATAACATTAATTATTTATATGAAAAATACGATTTTATTCCAGAGCCTGGGACAGCTGAAAATATGGATGAAGCTGTTACATTAGATACTGAAAGTTTGATTTGTGATATTAATTCATGTTATTTAACTGATTTAACTTTGATTGATTTAGATGATATGAACACTTATATTATGGATCCGATTCCGGAAATAATTTATAATTATGAAGATTATACTTATGGAATGCCTTTTAGTAAGGTTTATCGTCGATGATTTCTGTATATATTCATATTCCTTTTTGTAACCGTATATGCACTTATTGCGATTTTTGTAAATTGTTAAAAGTAGATGCTTGGGTTAATGATTATTTAGTTTCTTTAGAAAAAGAAATAAAAAGTTTATATAGGGGTGAAGAGGTAAAAACTTTGTATATTGGTGGAGGCAGTCCTAGCTGTTTGAACATTGAACAATTAAAAAAGTTGTTTGATGTTTTAAGCATATTTAAATTTACTTCAAATTGTGAAATTACGTTTGAAGCAAATAGTGGGGATTTAACTTTAGAAAAACTTTTATTTTTAAAAGATAAAGTAAATAGGCTTAGTATTGGCATTGAGACATTTAATAAGAAGTATTTAAAACTTATGGGACGCGATTTAAATGTTTTAAATATAAAGGCTGCTAAACAGTATTTTGATAATATTAATCTTGATTTACTGTATAATTTGGATTTACAAAACACTTTAGAACTTAAAGAGGATTTAAAAAAAATTCTTGAACTTGATGTTCCGCATATTTCGGCCTATAGTCTTATTATTGAGCCACATACAAAGCTTTTTATAGAATGTTACAAAGAAACTACTGAT
>JAFUBK010000050.1 GCA_017460245.1 Bacilli bacterium | reverse complement strand
CCGTCTATTCATCATCATCTGAGAAGAAATCGTCAAAAAATTGATCATCAGTAACATAATTATCTTGATAATTATTTTCAGCCGTAGTTTCCAAAGTAACTTGCTTTTTTGTTTGAATTTGATTATTTATATTACTAGTTATTTTAGAAGCAAAATCATCTTTAGATATTTTTGGTTTCATATCCATCTTTCCTACTGGAGTAGCTGGAACAACAGGTGAAACTTCTTTAGGTGGATTAATTTTTTCCTCTCCGGCACTATCAGACTCTATCTTATTAATAGTATCATTAGCAGGTTTTTTAACATTATTTAAAGCCTCTACAGAAATTTTATTACTTGGTTCTTTAGGCTCCAAAATATTTATAGGTTTAGCTTTACTTTTAGATCTTAAAGCCTCTTTCTGCATTTTTTCTTCAGCTTCAAGTTCAGCAATTCTCGCATCAATTTTTTTAACCAAAGCATCAACATCTAAGCTACTTGGTTTTCTCCCTCCACTAGGTGCAATTCTTGAATTAACATCTCTTGGACTCATTGGAATATTTGAAGGAAATCCACCACTTCTTCCTCCAATTAAACTACTTATTTTTTCTTCTTTTTTCTTGTTTACAAATCCTTTTAAATCAAAAATATGAATTTCTTCTTTTTCCCTAACTGGATATTCCGCATCTTTAGAATTTTGATTTATAAAAAGTGCTGGCCAATTCATTTCATGGTCAAATCTTAACTTAGTTTTAAAAGGATTTAACCTCTGACGAAGTAAAATTATTTCCCCAAAAGGAATTTTTTGTAAATCACTAACCGTTACAAGTGGTCTTGTTTCTTCTTTTTCTTTATCGCCTTTACCAGTTTTTACTTTTATTTCACCACATAATTTACTTATTTCTTCCAAAGCCGCAAGCTCAGTTGAAATCAAATAAATTGTATTAGTACAGTTACCTCTAATTGTATCTCCTGTTTCTTTACCATATTTACCAGTAAGTTGGGCAAAGTTTTGAATAATAAAAGTAAATCTCATATTACGGCTACGTGCCGCTGAAACCATAGTTTCTACGTCTTTTAAAGGTGGCATATTTGCAAATTCATCCAAGATAAAATTAGTACGATAAGGAAGTTTTCCACCACATTTTTGTGCATAATCAACTAAAGTTTCATAACACTGTTTAACAAAAATAGTAACTAATGAATGATAAGTAGTTTTTTCATCTTGAATAACAATAAATACTGCTGTTTTTTGACGTCCAATATCTTCAAAATTAAAATCACTATGTGAAAGCATTTCTGACATGTTTTCACGAGATGCAAACAATCTTAGTTTTTGCTTAAATACTGATAAAATACTACCCTTAGTATCATTAGGCGCAATTAAAGTAGATGAAGCACTAACATATGCTGGAGAAGATCTATCTTTTGTATTAAAATACTCCTGAACATAAGTTGTATTAGGGCCGCTTTTCTCTTCACCTGCAGTCGTAAACATATTAATACTATTTAAATTAATTTCTTCCTCTTTAGCGTCTTCAAACAAAGCCAAACAAAGTCCAGAAAAATAATCGGCAGATGTTTTTTCCCAGAATGGATCTTGTCCCTGAGCAGCCTCGTCATACAAAATATTAACCGCAAGGTCATCAACAAGCTCATTAGCTTTATCACTATTACCATTTTTATAATATTGGTAAGGTAAATGAAGCGGATTCCATCCACTACCATTTTGTGGATTACGGAAATTCAAAAGAACAACATTATATCCTTTTTCTTTAAGCATTTTTGAAGTACCTTCATAAATTTCACCCTTAGGGTCTGTAATAATCATAGACTCATCGTGACGGGCTAAAGCTTTAACCAAAGGAAAAACTATCATTTGAGTTTTACCAGAACCAGAAGATCCCATAATTAAACTATGGCCTTCTCCATCGTCAACCCACATTCTCTTTCTATCATATAAAAGAGGAATACCTCCAGCATCAGCTGTTTCTGAATCAATCAAAACAGGTTTAATACCTCTAGCTTTTTTTAATCCTTTTTCATCAAGCCACTTAGAATATCCTTTTTCTTCCTTTTTAGTAGAAGAAAACCCAAGACCTTTTTCCATATCAAAAAATCTATCAGAAACACTAGTAATACTAGCTACTAAAGCAACAAAATAAAAAACTATTGTAAATACTATATATTTACTAGAAAAAGCCGGAAATGGATTAAATCCGTGAAACATATGCTCAATATCGCTTGCCGAAGCAAATGAAGCAATATTTAAAATTGCAATTGCCACAAAATATAATAAAACAACAGCATATATACCAAACATAATCCAATCTTTTTTCTCAGCTGTAAATTTTAACTTCATACTATTCCTCCTTTAGCAGTTGCTAGTATATAATAATCTCAAACAAAATTCAATACAATTATAGCACAAAAAAGTAATATTTAAAATATTACTTTAACAACGATTTTTAGTTTCCCACTTATCCCCATTTAATTCATAAATTAAATAACAATTATCAAAAGTTGCCAAATTAACAACATTGTTTGAAGCAATCATTTCATATTTTCCATCATTGTTAAGATCAAGTATTTCCATAACCATAAAAGATGAATCAGAAACCTCCCCAATTTCTACAATTTTTCCATTTTTCTCCATAAAAATAAAACCTTTAACAACATAATTAGCGTTAATTAAACTATTATTATTTAAAGTATAAATATTTTCTAAAACCCCATCGTTATCAAAATCAAAAGAAACCTTATTAATTCTAAAACCTTCACTGCTATATAATTCTTTAGTTTTTAAATATTCTCTAACATACTCATCTTCTTCAATATATTCTTGATTATAATCACCAAGTTTAATTTTCACTCCGTGCGTTGCTGCTCTAAATGAAGATGTATCAATTTCATTATATTCTTTGTCAAAAGCAAACCATCTATTGTCAACAAACTGTAGCTTAACATCTTCATATGTATTAGAAGAATCCATAATTGTATATTTTAAATCTAAAATATCATCTGAAATATTTCTTATTTGATTAAAACCTGTATTTGTTTTTTGTAAAATCAAATAATTTCCAACACTTACATATTTATTAGACGCTTTCGCGCCATCATCTTTAATAAAAAAATTCACAAGTAATATTATAATAAGTCCTATTACTAAAAAAGCAATAGCTTTTATTAAAGCACTAACCTCTTCCTTACTCATCTTTCTCATAACGCTCACCTATTATAATTATAGCATATTACTAAAATAAATAATATAAAAGTTTTAATTTTTTTTATTGCATATTCTAAATCAGATTGGTATAATTTATTATAGAAGGTGATAAGATGGAAGATAAAGGATTTTTTACTTTTTTTCAAAAATATAAATGGGCACCTATTATTATTGTTGGCATTATTATAATTATAGTTCTAATTTTTTTCCTGTCTAATAAATATTTTATTAACAAAAACACCAAAAACTTTTCGAATTATTTATTAGAAGAAGGATTTACAAAAAGTGATGACGGAAACTATTCAAAAGTTTTAACTAATAATAACACTGACATAACTTACACTTATACAGGAAAATCTTTATCTATTGCTAAAGACATTTATGAATTTGCAGATAATAATCAATATATCATTTCGTTAACATATAAAAGCAACAAAAACATCGAAGCTTCTCTTGAAATGAAAGGGATAGATTTAAGCGGAAATTTTTCTACATTATTACAAACAGGTACTTACAATACAAAAAATTCAAAATTTGAGTGCAAAATTTTAATAAATCAAAATTTTAAAACACAATGCAGTAAAATAAAAAAAGAAACGCTAGACTTTGAAAAAGAAGTAACTAATTGGCTAAAGAAAAGCAACGTAAATATAAAATATTTATCGTAAAAAAACACTATATGATGTTTTCTATTTAAGTTAACACCATATAGTGATTTTTAATTTGTTATTTGTTCAGAATTATAAATTTTTATTCTCTCTTCCCAATACGCCCTAGTAGGCTGAGCACATGGATAGTCACGTACAGCGTTATAATTACCATTATACCATAAATGATACATTAACTCATGTCCATTATAACCACCACAACTACCACCAAGACCATTCCATTTTTGATAACTAGCATATACTTCATAACTATAAGGATCAACGTTTGCAATTTCTTCAATTACATGATTCAACCCAACAGGATAATGATTATATAAATATATTAATGAATGATATTGATGTTCCTTTAAAATTTTACCGCCGGATGCTTCATCAAACTTAGCTTTTACGATATCATACACACCAGAAAAATATTTTTCTGCTATTTTATCTATATATTCCTTATCAGTACATCCTGATCGTATATCCTCAACAAACGTCGTGTAACCCATTGCAACAGCTTCGTCTTGCATATATTTTTCAGTAAAGCCATAACCAGTAGTAAATCCTACATCGTGCCTATCAGCACCATCTTTCGAAGCACTATAACCAGTTCCCTCGCCTTTACCTTTGTAATTGCAATCGGCAGCATAACCTTCACCATTTCTAATGAATTCCATAACTTTTTGAATTCCTTGATTTCCGCCACATACATCACTTCCTGCTGTACTTCCGTTATGTGTACGTGTGCTTTTATACTGACTAAGTGGCATTGAAGAATCAACATCTTGCTTTCCTTCGCCAGTTTGTTTAATACGTGATGTTTCTGCACTGCCAGTCCATTCTTTATGATCAATTATTTCGGGTTGTAATCCAAGTTCTTTATCAATATAAGATATTAAACTATCCACAGCATTAAGCTGTGCCTCAGGATATTCGCTACCATCGTGTTCATGAATAATTTCAATACCAATAGACCAAGCATTCATAGCATAATCACCATTAATTTGGGAACCCTCCTTATCATCACGTTCTTCAGTTATTCCAAACAAATCATTAGAACCCGTTGGTGCCCATCCAGCGTGATGCGCTATTTTATTAATTGGAACAGTTTGATAAATAGTTCCATCTTTAGCGACAATAAAGTGCGAAGCAACATGGCCATTACCCCAATTTGATATAATTGTCTCAGCACTATCAGTACCTGATTCTGTATCGTGTAACATAATATATTTTACTTTTTCTTTAGGTAAATCACCATGAAGAAAATTATCTTTCACAAAATTTTTAAATGAATTAGGATCTGCCGGAGTTACAGTTGAGGCCGCAGCTGAAGTAGAAGAACCAGTTTGTCCTTGTAATACGTCAGTTGCATAATAAACAGTATAACTATCGACAACCCAATTATTATAATTCTCATCAAGTGTGGTACCAGATTTTCCAGGGTCAAATATTGTAACCTCATTAGATGTAACAGTGTCTACTGCCACCCAGTGTTGGTCACTAGAGCTATGATGAATTTGCAACAATATAAATTTTTGATACTTTCCTTCAGCTGCCGAAGCTAATTCCGCAGATAACTTTTGAGCTAAAGATGCATTATCACTAGTATTAACTGAAACTCTTGAACCAGTCTTCCAATTAGGTACTATTCCACTATAACCACCACCAGAAAAACTTCCGCCAGTACTAAAAGCACCATTATCATTTAAAGCTTTAGCAAAAGCTCCTGGATTAAAATTAGAATATCCACTAGGTAAATTAGTTACCATTGTTCCAGAACGAGCAATTTGAATAGCCATAGAAGTAACCAAACAACCTACGCCTCCAAGAGTTTCACCACCAAGAGGTTCATTTTTCCATTTTTCATCATACTGTTTCCAAGAAGAAAAATTTCCAGAAGTATTAGGTTGTACAACGCAAGTATCGTCATCAACACCAATCATTGCTTTATAATAATGAGCTAAATCAATTATATTTTCAGCGATGGTCATCTTACGAATTTCTTTTGTTTCATCATCTAACCCCTCAAGGTCATAAACAGCTTCAATATACCCTTTGGTACATATGTCAGCAATACTATCCTCATCATTATTGTCACCCATATTTATAATTGATTTAAAAAAATCTAAAATTGATGGTATTTTTAACGCACAAGCAGCAGAACCATCAGATACCAAAGCTGCTTTATAAGCTTCCTCATTAAATGAGCCCCCAGATGAAGCATTATTCATTATTAAAGCAGCAGCATCAAGCAAATCGCTCATTTCTTTAACCCAATTTTCATCAACAGTAGTAGTGGTTCCCTCGCCACTACTGCCACCAAAAATACTATCAAATATACTTACCTTTTCCTTATAATTATCCAAATTTTTATCATTTTCATCATATCTAGAAGTAATCGCTTGTTCTGCACCTTCTTTATGTAAAACTGTAGCTAAAAGAGTCACTTCATCAATACTATTACCATATTTTTGTTTTAATGTTTTAACCCTCTCAATAAGTTGTTTCTCTTCCTCATAATCTGTGCTAGAACCATTACAAAATATACAATTAGAGTTAATTCCCTTAGCTTTATCAATATACAAAAAGAGTGTAGCAAAAAAGGTAGCACAAAAAACAAATATTAAGAATAAAAATCTCAAATTTTTCATTTTTTCACCACCTTAAATCCTATATGTCATTATTTTCTTTTTGTTTCTTACTAATATAAACATATATAATAGTTCCTAAAACAATTATTACAGCCAAAATAAATACTAAATAATTATTTTTAATCGCATCAACAAAAGTAGTTAGAAAATTGTTCATTGTTCTTTGAACAACATTTTTTTTCTGAATAGTCATATTAATAGGTTTATTTTGATAATTACTTTCATCAAATATCCAAGTGTATGTGTTCCCATTAATTTCATCAGCATTATTGCTTAAAACTTTTAAATCAGTAGTAATATTCACTTTGACCTGTTCAACATAAAAACCATCATCACCAACTATACAATTAAATCTATCAGCGGTCTTTATAATTATATTATTTTCTGTTTGAGTTATAGAAGAATTACCATAACAATTACTAATGAAATAACTATTTTTTATTGCGTCAGCAACATGCTTATAGGAATACTGCTCAACATAACCATTTTCATTTTCTGACACATTATAATTATAATCATCCTTACTATTTAATACAGAAATTTTATTGTTACTATTAGAAAAATCGACCCCTATTGGTATTTCTTCATATGGTATATAAACAAAAACATTTTCTTCAAATTCATTAGCGTTTATCGTCAAATTATACTCAGCACTGCATCCACACAAACAAAAACACACAAGCAAAAATAATAATTTTTTTCTCATTTTATCAACCCACTAATCTATAATATGTAGACCATGATCCAGAGCCAGAAAACGATGAAACATAAATTTCACGGCCTGTTTGATCACCAATTTGACCACCATGAGTCTTTCCAAACTCATTAATATGCGCGCCAACATTCTTTCCATCACCAATATAAATTTCAGTATGCCCACCTCTTAATAAAATATCACCAGCCTGCAAATCATCCATACTAGTATAACTATATTCTCTAAATCCCGCATTAACTAATATATTAGCCATACCATAAGTAGTAAACGCACTTCCGCCCAACTGTTCTGCCGTAAACCCACCAGCCTCAACTAAAGAGTGCCATACTAAACTAGAGCAATCATAATCAGGTCCATCACGTCCGCCCTGATCATATCCATGAGAATCATCTTCTGCAATTTTAACCGCCCACTCTACATAGTTTGTGGCCACTATCGTTCCAGACGAACCGTTACCTGTATCACTACCCCAAGGGGTAACTAGTCCAATCGAATGGTGTCCAATTTGAGATATCATAGCCACAAGAAGAACAATTGCAATCAATATAATAAGTGGTATAATTATCCATTTTATTTTTCCTACTGCGACAACACCTTTTACAATATCCACACCAGCATTACTTGGTTGCTCTTCTTGATTTCGGCTTCTAGCCGCACCACCAATGTTTTTTACAGCTCTTATAAGTCTAGTGGGTAAAGCCATTGTATCACCACCTACTAATCAGTTATAGTCCGCCACCACTACCAAAGGAATCTAGTTCTTGTTCAGTAACATCAACGTGTATTCTCATACGCTTGCTACCACAAACAAACAAAGCTTCTCCTTGCGTAAAGTTTTTAATATTTTCTTTTTCATTATCGTTTAAATCAATTAACTTACCTAAATCTTCAACAGCTTGTTTTCTAAGACCCATTACTAAATAATAAGATGCGTTGTCAAAAATCGCCTTACCTTGAGTAATAACCATCGGATCACTAAAGTCTGTAGGTTGTTGTGTAACTATAATAGTTCCCGTATTATACTTACGTGCACGTCTTTGAACTTGTGCTAAAAAGTCCGCACCTAAAGTATTATTTCCAGATAAAAGTACGTGTGCTTCATCAACCATTAAAACTGTATTAACATTTGGATTTAAAGTTAAACTCCAAGAATATTTTAAGGTATTAAAGAACAAAGCGTTTCTAATATTTGTATCCGCATTCATAAGTTCCCTAATATTAAATATTATAAAATTACTTTTAGGAGAAATAGTTGTTTTTCCATCAAAATAATATCTTAATTCTTTAAGAAGTGGTCTTAATTTTAATTCTAGTTGCTCTAAAATAGTTCTTTCCCTATTTTGTTCAGGCATAGCTGTTATTTTACCTCTAACAGTCGCATAAACATCTTTAAATGTTGGATAATCGTTAGAAGTAAATTTACTAAAATCAGTATCAAAATCAATACCAAAACGTTTATAAGTTTCCTGAACCATTTCACTAAAAATATTTAAAACATCTTCAGTAATAGAAGGGTCATAATATTTCATAAACGCTTTTATAGTTTGTAAAGTTCTCGTTAAAACAGCATATCCCATGCCTTGTTTTAACTCTTCCTCATCCGCATCAATAATAACTTCAAGTGGGTTAATCATACCAAACTCTCCACCTTTACCAAGTTCAATATAATCTCCACCATAAAGTCTTGCCATATCTTCAAATTCACCTTCAGGGTCAATAATAACAATCTGATGGTCATTACTAATATGCGATCTAATCTTAAGTTTAGCTGAAGTAGATTTACCACTACCAGACGTACCTAATATAATCAGAATCGCATTGTTTCGATTGTTTTCTTTTTGAATTTGATATAAAAATTGATTAAACAGTACAACACCACCAGAAAAATCAGTACCAAGTAATGTAGATAATCCTGGGTCTTTAATACTATCAAAGATAAACGGATACATTGCCGCAATCGTTGGAGAAGGAATAGGAATACCAATTCGCTCTTCAATATCTTGGCTTTCAAATATCGGAAGCATAGATTTTAAAACTTTTTCCTGTTCAAAACGAAGGGGGATTGCTCTCATTTCCATAGCTTCTAAAAAGTTTTTAACTTGTAACTTTTTAGTTGTAAGTTCATCCTGTGAATCAGCAGTAATCATCAAGTGTAATTGAAAATCATAAATTTTCGCTTGACTTGCCGCAAGTTGGTTAATAATAGCTTCCAAAGACTCTTAGTCTTGACGAATCTTTTATTGAATCGTTAAGTCTCTCTCTTCTTGATAACGACTTTTTAAATCGGCAATTTCTTTATTAATCATTTTACTAATAATATCAAACTGCATAGGTATATGTTTAATAACCATTTTAACTCCGCCCATGCTAGTTAAATTAGCTAAAAATCCAGGAGCAATATATTTTGGATAAGAAATATCCGTTAAAACAGTTGCATACTGATCAGAAACAACAAATTCAGAAGGTTTAAACGCAAGCCCCTTAGGAGCGTTTTGACTCT
>JAFUBK010000049.1 GCA_017460245.1 Bacilli bacterium | reverse complement strand
TATTTTGCAAAAAAACTACTTTTTATCTATATAAAATAAGCACCAAATTAACACAAAAATTTTGTACAAAAATAAAAAAATGTCAAATTTTAATGTTATTAATCCAAAAAGTGTCAAATAAAACCATGGCTTAATAATTTGACAAAACAGTAAAAATCATTATAATAAACAAAGTAAAAAAAAGGGGGGGAAATTATATGGATAGTACTCAACTAACAAAAAAAGAATTGTTAAAAAAACCAATTACTACATTTGATTTAAAGCCAAAAACCTACGGGAGATTTGGGTATCATTCAAGGAAAATATCAAATTTAGAAGAATTGTTAAAATTTAGTGAAGAACAATTTCTTAACCTTCGAAAAATAGGTGAAGGAACCCTAAATGAAATAAAACAATTAATTAATTCTTTTGGCTATAGTCAATTACATTTTGGTATGACAAATAAAGAACTTGTTTTATTTACACTATCGGATGAAGAATTAAAAGAATATAATCAAGGAAACATCCCTAAAAAATTAATAACCAATCTTCTTGACTTAAATATTAATACAATTCTCTACCCAGATAGCTATATTTATCCGACACTAACTTCAGCAGGAATAATTACATTAAAAGATTTTTTACAAATGTCAGAAGAACAAGAACAAGCGTTTTTGCCAAGTAAATACGAAGCAGTAAAAAGCAGCATTTACAAAGTTTTCGATGAATTTGAAATTCCTGAAGTTTACATTGAAATCATAAAACAAGAATTAGAAAAATTAAACAAATCAGAAATTAAAAACAAAAAATTAAAAGAAGAAGTAGGACTTCAAGTCTATAAAAAACCAGTTTTAGATACAATTGAAGAGATAAGAGAATATAATAAAATGCTTTTAGAACAAAATCAGGCTTTATATGAAACAAAAAAGCTCCAGCACCAAACCATTGTTGACATAGAAGAATTAGAAGTAGATCAGTTATTTGAACTTTTATACAAAAAACTTGATGAAGACGCTGATAAAGAACTTGAAGAATTAAGGTGCCTACAAGAAATTGTCCAAAAAAAAGAAGAATTAATTGAGTTGAAAAAGCATCTATCATTTGCAGATTTTGAATCTTCAATATCCAAAGACAGTCAAAAGGGACTTAATTAAAAAGATTTATATGGAAACAAAATATTTTAACAAACTAGAATCTGGAAAAATATATCCATTCATTAAAACTGATCCTTTCTATGCTGCCCAGGCTTATGAAGATTACTTAGAAAGATATCCAAATGATTATTATGTTTATATTCAGTATATTCACACTTTAAATATTATTGGCAAAACCAAAGAAGCATTAGAAGTGTTAGAACAAGTTAAAGCATCAAGTTCGAATAATGAACACTTTTTACAAGCAAAAGACCGCGTTAAAGTTTTTAACCAAATGTCTGCTTTAAAAAAACTAGAAATACTTGCAAATGAAGAAAAATATGAAGAATCATATCAGTTTTACCTAGATAACTTTGAAGATTTAAAAGAATACAATTTAGCTGCTTATCTTCTTTATTGTCAAAAAAAATTTGGCAACTTAGAAAATTATGATTTTGAAGAAGCTGGCTATTTGACAAGACAAATAACAAATTATTCAGATAAAGAGTTTTTAAGTCACACAGAAAAACATTTGTCAGATTGTAACAACGAACCAAATGATAATTTGTTTGTAAGTGGTTTTCCGATTAAAAAAATATTTAAAGCTTTAAAAGAAATTATCCCATCAGATAAAAGGTTGTATGAAACCTTATTTGCTGATAAGTATGTATTTAAATATTCTGAATGTGGAAGGGAAAAAAACAAAATACAAGACTATTTTATAGTCATTGCCTTTCGTGGCAGTAATGAATTAATTACAATGTGTCCATCAGCAAATTGTCAAAACTTACCATATACAGATCTAAATTATTTAAATCACGAAAGCGAACAAAAAACAAAAACATTAAGTCAAATAGAAAAATTTAATAGAAGATATAAAAGAAATTAAAACAAAAAGAACGATAAAAAATGAATAAACTAGAGTTAAATAACAAATAATAAAAAAATAAATTAATACAAAGAGGAGATAACAAAAAAGTTATCCTTTTCTTTTGAAATATATTATAAAAACTATTGTAAATAAGTTCTCATTTTGATACAATGATTTTGGTGATAATTATGGAATATAAAATAACATCTCGAAGTGAAATGGATACAATTGAATTAGCGCAAAACTTAGAATCAGAAAAATTTCCAAATATGATCATTTGCTTAAATGGAGAATTAGGTAGTGGGAAAACACTTTTTACCAAAGGATTTGCAAACGCAATGGAAATAGGAGAAAGTATAACCTCACCAACATTTAATATAGTAAAAGAATATCAAGGAGAACTTCCGCTTTATCATATGGATGTTTATCGTTTAGATGGTGATACTACAGGGACAGGAATTGAAGATTATTTTACTAAAGGTGGCGTAGTAATTATCGAATGGGCCAACACTATTAAAGATATACTACCAGAAGAAAGACTAGATATAAAAATAAAAGTAGCTGGTGAAAATTCTCGTATTTTAATAATCGAACCACATGGGCCAAAATACGAAGAGTTATGCGAGGCAGTACTATGAAATATTTATTTGTAGACTCAGCGACTGCGAATCTAGTAGTCGCTATTATTATCGATAACGAAGTAAAATATTTTTTTAATGAAGAAACTGGAAAAGATATGTCAGCAATGATTATGCCAGTAATAAACGAAGCATTTAGTTTGACTGGTATAAAACCTAAAGACATTGATAAAATATTTGCCGTAAACGGACCAGGCTCATTTACTGGAATTAGAGTTGGTTTAACTTTTGCCAAAACAATGGCTTGGTCATTAAAAATACCTGTAGTTCCAATCTCATCATTAGAACTTATTGCTAGTGGCACACCAAGTGATAATAATATAGCCCTTATCGATGCTAGAAGAGGTTATGTTTACGCTGGTGGATATGATAAAGACTTAAATAATATATATCCCGATAAACACATTTTACTTGCGGATATTAAAGAAAAAGGAAGCTTTATTAGTTACGACCCATTAAATGCTATAAAACCCGAAATTGACGTTCTAAAAGTGGTTAAAAAGCACGAAAGCGAAAAAGGAATCAACCCACATAAATTAAATCCCAAATATTTAAAAATGACTGAAGCTGAGGAAAAATTAAAAAATAATGATTAAACAAGTAGAAAAAAACAAAGATACAGAAATTTTTTTAAAAGAGAATTTTCAAAACTATAAATCATCAAACGATCCATATGAAAAACTCATTGCCTACACAAGTCAAAAAATAATCGGACTTATTTCATACAGTATAATTTATGAAAGATCTGAAATAAACTATATTGCCGTATTAAAAGAATATCAAAAAAAAGGAATAGCCACAAAATTGCTAGATTACGCAATTAAAGATATAAAAAGCAATAATTGTGAAAACATTTCCCTAGAAGTAGAAACTAATAATATTGCGGCCATAAATTTATATTCCAAATTTAATTTTAAAACAAAAACAATTAGAAAAAACTATTATGATAGCAAAAATGCTTATCTAATGGTAAAAGAATTGAGGTGATAGTATGAGTGCTTATATTCTTGCAATTGAATCAAGCTGTGACGAAACAAGCGTTTCAATTATAAAAAACGGAACCGAAGAAATTAGTACCGTTGTTTTGTCACAAATGGATACTCACGCTAATTTTGGTGGCGTCGTTCCAGAAATTGCTAGCCGCATGCACATAGAAAACATCACAATGGTTATAGAAGAAGCCCTAGCTAAAGCAAACATGACTATGGAAGAAGTTACAGCCATTGCGGTTACTTATGGTCCAGGATTAATCGGCTCATTATTAGTAGGTTTAATGGCTGCTAAAACACTAGCTTTTATCCACAATAAGCCACTAATACCAGTGCATCATATCGCTGGACATATATATGCAAATAATTTAGTAAAACCCTTAGAATTTCCACTTATCGCCTTAGTAGTAAGTGGTGGTCATACTGAACTTGTATATATGAAAGAAGATTATAGCTTTGAAAAATTAGGCGGAACGTTAGATGACGCTGTAGGCGAAGCTTATGATAAAGTAGCCAGAGTAATAGGTGTACCTTATCCAGGAGGCCCCTTGGTAGATAAGTTGGCTCATCAAGGAAAAGACACCTATAAATTACCACTTCCACTTGATGATGATTCCTTCAACTTTAGTTTTAGTGGCATTAAAAGCGCTGTTATAAATATTGTTCACAATGAAAAACAAAAAGGTAATCAAATTATCCCTGAAAATATGGCTACCTCATTTCAAAATCGCGCTGTTGAAATTCTAACAAAAAAAACAATGAACGCCCTAAAAAAATACAATGTTAAAAATTTAATTGTTGCTGGTGGTGTTGCAGCTAATAGTGGTTTAAGACAAAGCTTAGAAGCAAAAAGTAAAGAAAACTATATTAATTTAATAATTCAACCGATTAAATACTGCACAGATAATGCAGCAATGATCGGTGCTGCTGGTTATTATGCATATAAATTAGGTAGACTAGCAGATCTAACACTAAATGCCAAAGCTAGTGATAAATTACATTAAAAAAAGAAGTTTTAACGAACTTCTTTTTTAGTAAATAATTTAGCTTTTTTATTTATCCAATTTTTACCAATAGGAACCATAGTGACCTTAAAAAATGCTACAAAAAAAATAATGATAACAGGATATCTCCCAATGACAAGTGATAATAATATGTTTGATTATAGTGCTTGTACTTTTCCAGAAGGAATTTTGTCATCCGACAGGAACCTAGTTTTCAATCATGATCAAATTAGCCAAATTAATTATATGGGACTTGAAAACGAGGAATATCTTGAATTTAACAATAAAGTAAAAGAAATGGTTGAAGGAATTAAAACAATTCAGCAAGTAAAATTTGCTGAGACAAATAGTATGGTTAATCAACAAGCACCTCAGTTTGAAACTCCATCTTCTCCAAATAATCAAAATTATTAAAAAATTCTATCATAAGATAGAATTTTTATTTAAAATTTTTTTTCAATAAAAACAATTA
>JAFUBK010000048.1 GCA_017460245.1 Bacilli bacterium | reverse complement strand
TTGCAACAGTAGCGATTTTATCGCATCATGAAATTTCTTTAGTAGTTATTGGTGGGGTTTTTGTTATTGAAACTTTATCAGCTATTGTACAAATTTTATCAGTCAAATATTTTAAAAAGAAAATATTCTTAATGGCACCTTTACATCATCATTTTCAAAGATTGGGTTGGGAAGAGACCGATATTGTTAAAATGTTCTGGGTCGTTGGTTTTATTCTTGCTTTAGGTGCTTTAATATATGGAGTTTGGATTTAAGTGTTTATCTTTTTTTGATAAATACTTTTTCTTTGTGTTATAATTTAATTGAAGGATGTATAGTATGAAAAAAAAGATAGCTATTTTAATCATTTGTTTTTTACTTGTTATTTTTGGATATAAACTTTATGGTTATTTAAGGGTTAAGTATGCGAAAGTTGAAGTTGACCTGGTAGAAGATTTGACTTTAGAGTTTAATGATGAAAAAAAAGTATCTGATTATATAAGTAGTATTAATGGAAAAATAATAGATGATTATGTAATTGATTCTACTAAAATTGGTAAAAAAGAAGTTTCTTTTAAGTTTATAAATGATGATAAAATTAAGCTTGATTATAGTTTTGTGGTTGATGTTGTTGATACGGTAAAACCGGTAGTTTGGCTTAATGATATTTATCGAATTGCAGTTGGCAGTGAAAACAGTTTTATTCAAAACATTCTTTGTGGTGACAATTATGATAGTAATCCTACTTGTGAAATAATCGGTGATTATAATTTAAACGAGGTAGGGGATTATCCAGTTACTTTTAAAGCTACTGATAGTAGTGGCAATGTTACGGATAAAGATTTTGTTTTAAAGGTTTATGAACCTGATGGCTCCGGTAATGTAGTAAGCAAGACTAAAACAAATTTTCCGGATATTGTTGATGTATATAAAAGCGATAAAACAAAAATAGGTATTGATGTTTCACATTGGCAAGGGGATATTGATTTTGAAAAAATTAAAAACGCGGGCGTAGAATTTATAATTATTAAAGCTGGTGGTACAAACAAAAAAGGTGAAAGATATTTAGATAGTAAATTTGTTTCAAATATTCAAAACGCAAATAAATATGGAATTGATGCCGGGTTGTATTTCTTTTCTTATACTTCTTCGGTAAAACAATCTAAAAAGGATGCAAAGTGGCTACTTAGACAAATAAAAAATTATGATATTGATCTTCCTATTGCTTTTGACTGGGAAGATTGGTCTAATTTTAATTCTTATAATTTAAGCTTTTTTGGTCTTACGTCAGTAGCAACAGGTTTTTTAGATACTATTGAAAAATCTGGTTATGATGGGATGATTTATGGAAGTAAAAATTATTTGGAGAAAATTTGGTTAAAAACTAAGTATGATATTTGGCTTGCACATTATGTTCCACAGACTGATTATGCTGGTTCATATAAATTGTGGCAAATATGTGATGATGGGATTATTGATGGTATTGATGGTTATGTTGATATTGATATTATGTATGAGTAATTTCTATTTTGAAATTACTTTTTATTTTTTAAAGACAAATTTAAAAAAATATTATATAATATATGTGATGCTGGAGTAGCTTAGTTGGTAGAGCAATCGTCTCGTAATCGATAGGTCGCAGGTTCGAGTCCTGTTTCCAGCACCACTTTGTTTTTAACTGTCACATGGTTGACATTTAATAGATATTTGAATAATTTGGGGTGATACTATGCAAAAGGGTTTTACTTTAGTTGAGCTTCTAGCGGTGGTTACGTTACTTGGAATAATTATTTTGGTTGCGGTACCATCGGTTATAAGGTCTAATCAATTATCAGAAGAAAACTCTAAAAAAGAACTTAATAACGATATTGTTTTAGCTTGTGAAAGTTATGTGGCTGTTACTTATAATAATATTAATGATATTCCTTCTGGTGCAACTATTTCTATAGAAGATTTGGTTAAAGAAGGATATTTAAGTCAAGAATATTTAAGTGAAGCTATTGATAAAAAGGCTAGTGTAAGTATAAGCGTTTCATCTGGTAAGGTTGTATGTACTTACTCTGATTAAGGAGGATAATATGAAAGTTGAATATGAATTAATACATAAGGATAATAATGCAAGATATGGTAAATTACATACTAATCACGGAACTTTTGAAACACCGATGTTTATGCCGGTAGGGACCCTTGCTAATGTTAAAACTTTGGTTCCTGATGAATTAAAAGAAGTTGGTAGTGGAATTATTTTGTCAAATACTTATCATTTGTGGTTAAGACCTGGTGAAGATATAGTAAAAAAAGCTGGTGGTTTGCATAAGTTTATGGATTATGATGGTCCAATTCTTACTGATAGTGGAGGATTTCAAGTTTTTTCTTTGGCTAAAAATAAAAATGATATTACTGAAGAAGGTGTTAAGTTTAAAAGTCATATTGATGGGACAAAGCTTTTTTTAACTCCAGAAAAATCAATTGAAATTCAAAATAAGTTAGATAGTGATATTGCAATGAGTTTTGATGAGTGTATTCCGCCTTTTTCTACTTACGAGTATACGAAAAATAGTACGGAAAGGACTTTAAGATGGGCAAAGAGAGGTAAAGATGCTTTTAATAATGAAAATCAATCTTTATTTGGCATTGTTCAAGGTGGAGCTTTTGAAGATTTAAGAAAATATAGTGCAGAAGAAACTGTTAAAATGGGTTTTGATGGTTATGCTATTGGTGGTGTGGCAATTGGAGAAGAAAAAGATGTTACTTATAGGATGATTGATGATTCGATTAGGTATTTACCTGAAGATAAAGCTCGTTATTTAATGGGCGTTGGCGAACCTTTGGATATTATTGAAGGTATTGATAAAGGTGTAGATATGTTTGATTGTGTACTTCCAACTAGACTTGCTCGCCATGGTAATGCTTTTACCGCTTATGGTAAAATTAATTTAAAAAATTTGAAGTTTAAAGAAGATTTTACGCCTTTAGAAGACGATTGTGATTGTTATACGTGTAAACATTTTACAAAAGCATATATTCGTCATTTATTGGTTTCTAAAGAGTCTTTAGGTGGAAGATTGCTTTCTATTCACAATATTAGATTTTTAATTAGACTTACAGAAAAAGCAAGAGATGCGATTAAAAACGATACATATGCTTCTTTTAAAGAAGAAATCTATAGTAAATATAAAAATTAAACAAAGTTTTTACTTTGTTTTTTTGTTAATAAAGTGTATATTTATGCGGGTTATTTTTTTAAAATATTGCTTTTTGTAATTGTTTTTGCGATAATACAAATATAAGGTAGGAGATGTGTTTATGAATAATAAAAAACAAAAAAATTTAATAATTGCATCACTTATTGTAGTAGTGTTAGTAATGTCAGTAGCATTTGCAGTATTTACAACCAATTTAACGATAAATGGAACAAGTTCTATAAATAGTAATTGGTGTGTAGGATTTGATTCATCTAAAACAAATGCATATACAGCAACAGCCGGAATAGCAAATTGGGAAGTACCAACAGGATCGATGAGTTATTCTGGTAATACTTGCCAAACAAGTTATAAAACAAATGCC
>JAFUBK010000004.1 GCA_017460245.1 Bacilli bacterium | reverse complement strand
ATGATTTAAAAATGGTTATAATACAAACTACAGCGGCTGATAGTGCGTTTACAAGATAAAACTGAATTGCAAAAAAAACATTGCACAGTGTTTGCATTAATAAATATTTGTCTTTTTTAGTATTAAGATAACTAAAAAACATAGTGGCGACGGCAAGTGCGCCAAACATTTGCGCTAAAACAAATAAAATAATACCCCTCCTAGCTTACTCTATAATTAGAATCTCATATTGGCTTATAAAATGCAAGTGTTTTTTTTATTGTTTTACATTTTCATTTACAAAAAAAGAGCTTTTTATAGCTCTTTGTCACGTAACTTGGCATTTATTTTACTTGTTACGTCTGTGATTATTTTTTCAAACACTTCGGTTACTTCTTCTTCAGTTAAAGTTTTGGTTATATCTTCAAAAACTAATGAATAAGCAATTGATTTTTCATTTTCTCTTATGTTTTCTCCGGTATAGACATCAAATACTGTAATTTCTTTTAATAATCTTCCACCAGCTTTTTTAATTAGCTTTTCAACGTCTTCATTTGAGGTTTCTTTTGATACTATGAACGCTAAATCTTTTTTGACTGCTGGTTTTTTTGATGCTGGCTTAAATTTTAAGTTTTTGGTTTTAATATTTAGCGCATCAATTGAAACTTCAAGAACATAAATATCATCTTTAGATAAAGTTGGATGAATTTTTCCTAGATATCCCACTTTCTTTTTGTCTAAAATGATATTTGCACTTACTCCAGGATGGAGATTTTCTTCATCACTTTTAACAAAACTATATCTATTTTTTAAGCCTAAATAATTGAGTAAGTTTTCAGCAATTCCTTTAATAGTGTAAAAATCGTTTTTTATTGAAGATCCTGACCAAGTATTTTGTAAATATTCGCCATATAGAGCGATAGTTAGGTAATTTTCTTCTTTATAATCATCGAAGAACACTTTTCCTGTTTCATAAATATTTATATTTTTTAAGCCTCTTGATTTATTATATTTAATAACATCTAATAGTGATGGTATCATTGACTTTCTAAGGAAAGATCTGTCTCTACTCATTGGGTTTGGTACTTCTATTGGGGTATGATTCATACCGTAAAGTTTTGCGCTTTTTGGATCTACTAGTGTATATGTTCTTGTTTCATCTAGTCCTAAAGAACGCATTCTTTTACTTATGCTTTTTCTAAATGAAATAATTTGATCATATTTACCTGGTTTAGTTGGTAATTGTGGAAGGGTATTTTTTAAATTATGGTATCCATACAATCTTCCTATTTCTTCAGCTATATCGTTAACATTTTCTTCAATATCTAGTCTTCTTTTTGGAATAATTGTTTCAAATTTATTATCTTTGATGGTATATTTAAAATCTAATTTTTCTAATTGTGTGCATATATCTTTATCGGTTAGTTCAAGGCCTAAAAGAGAATTTACTTTTTCGGTGGTGAAGACTATCTTTTTTTCTTTTTTATCTTCTTTATCATATAAAGCATAGTCTTTTAATACTTTACCATCGGCGTATTTTTCTAAAAGATGACACGCTCTATCTAAAGCAGCATCTGTAAATTCATAGTTTAATCCCTTTTCATAACGTGATGAAGCTTCACTTCTTAAGTTTAGGTGTTTGGCTGTATTGCGGATACTTTTGGCGTTAAATATCGCACTTTCGATTAAAATGGTTTTGGTGTTTTCATCGATATCTGTATTTAAGGCCCCCATTACACCGGCAATTGCTGTAACTCTAGTACCATCGGTTATAACAATGTCGTTTTTGTTTAAAATTCTCTCTTTATCGTCTAGGGTTACTACTTTTTCGCCTTCTTTAGCCATTTTTACTACTATTTTACTGCCTAACTTATCTTTATCAAAGAAATGAAGTGGCTGACCATATTCTAACATTACATAGTTTGAAATATCTACTAAGTTATATATTGTTATCATGCAACCTGATATTAATCTAT
>JAFUBK010000047.1 GCA_017460245.1 Bacilli bacterium | reverse complement strand
TGCTATATTATGAGGTTCTGATCTTGTATATTAAAAAAGAAGCTTGTCTTCTTTTTTTGTTATCCACATATTTAGTGTAAAATTTACAAAAAAAATTAATCTTTTCGTAATAAAACTATTTACAAAATTAATAGCTAAGAGTATTATAATGGTATACAGTGTATAAATGTGGGGGAAAGTGGGTGATTTTATGTTTATGGGAGAATATCATCATACTATTGATGATAAAGGTAGACTAACAATACCCTCTAAAATAAGGTATGAGCTAGGTGAAAATTTTATTGTTACTCGAGGTCTTGATGGATGCTTATTTGTATATCCTAAGGAAACCTGGGAAAGCTTGATTGTAAAGTATCAAGATCTTCCAAACGTAAAAGATGCTCGTAACTTTATGAGGTTTTTCCTTTCTGGTGCCAATAATCAAGAGTTTGATAGACAAGGGAGGATAAATATTTCTTCACCTCTTATTAAATACGCTGAAATTATAAAAGATTGTGTTATTATTGGTGTTGGTGATCATTTGGAAATTTGGAGCGATGAAAGATGGAATGGTTTTGTAGCTGCAAATGAAGATAGTTTTTCAGAAATGGCCGATAAGTTATTTTCTGGTGATTTAAATATCTAGGAGGACTTTATGCATATTAGTGTTTTGTTGGAAGAGGCAGTTAGATATTTAAATTTAAAAGATGACAGCGTTGTCATCGACTGTACACTTGGATATGGTGGCCATAGCTTTGAAATTTTAAAACGCATTCCCAATGGTTTTCTCTATGCTTTTGACCAGGATAAAGAAGCAACTGGCAAAGCTAAAGCAAGGCTAGAAGAGGCTGGCTTAAATTTTGAGATTATTAATACTAATTTCAAAAATATAAAAGAAGAAATGTTGAAACGTACGGCTAAGGTTGATGGAATTTTGTTTGATTTAGGAGTTTCTTCACCACAACTTGATAATGCTGAAAGGGGCTTTAGTTTTCACAAAGATGCGCCACTTGATATGCGTATGAATAAGGATAGCAAATTATCTGCTTATGATGTAGTTAACGGGTATAGTTTTGAAAGACTTATAGGAATTTTTTATAAATATGGTGAGGAAAAATACTCTAAGGCTATTGCGAAAGCTATAGTAAAATACCGTGAAAATAAAAAAATTGAAACAACTTTGGAACTGGCTGAAATTATTAAGGAAAATGTTCCAGAAAAATATAGACGTTTAGGACATCCTGCTAGGAAAGTTTTTCAAGCAATTAGGATTGAGGTTAATAATGAACTAGAGGTTTTTGAAATTGCTTTAAGAGATGCTTTGAGTTTGCTTAAAAAAGGCGGAAGAATATGTGTTATAACATTTCATTCTTTGGAAGACAAAATTTGCAAACAGATTTTTAACGAAGTAAGTAGTGTTCCTGCTGAGCTTAGAGATCTTCCAGTAATTCCAGATGAATATAAACCAAAGTTTAAGCTTATTGCGAATATTTCTCCAAGCGATGAAGAAATTTTAAATAACTCAAGAGAGAGAAGCGATAGGATGAGGGTAATAGAAAGAGGGTGAGAATATGGCAAAGAAAAGAATGAAAAAATCAAAAATTACTAAAGGCGAGAGAATGCTTTATTTTCTTATTGTTTTTGCATGTGTATTTTCACTTGGTATAAAGACCTTTTGTGGTGCTTCGATTAGTGAGATGAAAATAAGTATCGAAGAAGTTAAGTATAAAATAGAAGACCAAGAAAAGAAAAATGAAAGTTTGACGATGAAGGTTAATGAACTTACATCATTTGAGAATGTGAAAGATGTTGTTAAAGAAATGGGGCTTGCTTATAACAACGATAATATAATTGTCGTTGGTGATTAAACGAGGTGTTAATGTGAAAAACAAAAAAGTGAAAAATAAAAATTGGAAATTCCCAAAAAGAGTCTTTTTTGTTTTTTTTGTATGCTTTGTAATTCTTTTTGCTAGATATTGTTATATTGCATTATCCAAAACGGTTAATGGGCATAATATTCAAGTATTTGCTTCTAATCGTAATACGGTTTCAAAAACTTTGACGGCCACTCGCGGCACAATATATGATCACGAGCAAAATGTTTTGGCTCATAATGTGACTTCTTATACAATAATTGCTTATTTATCTGAAAAAAGAAGCACAAAGACCAAAATAAATCATGTAAAAGATATTGAGGGCACGGCTAAAGCTTTAGCGCAAATTTTGGAATGTGATGAAAATGATTTAAAGGATAGATTGCAAAAAGGTAAAGATAGTGGAAAGTATCAAGTAGAGCTTGGAACATCTGGTAAAAACATTACTGAGATTAAAAAAAGTGCGATTGAAGAACTTAATTTACCTGGCATTGATTTTATTGAAAATTATAAGCGTTATTATCCTAATGGCGATTTTGCTTCTTATATTTTAGGGTATGCAAAAACGGTTGAAACTAAAGATGATGCTGGAAAATTAGTATCCTCTATTGAAGGGGAACTTGGTGTTGAATCGAAATTTAATGATATTTTAAAAGGAACAGATGGGTATTTACAATATCAGCAAGATAGACTTGGCTATAAAATTCCTGATACAGCAGAAACACGTATTGATGCGATTGATGGTAGTAATATTTATTTGACTTTGGATGCAAGTATTCAAAGATTTGCGGAAACTGAAGTTAAAGCAATGCAGGAAAAATACAGTCCTGAGTGGACGATTATGACAGTAATGGATGCCAAAACCGGGGATTTGCTTGCTGCGGCTTCTACACCTTCGTTTAATCCAAATACTAGAGATATTGAAAATTATCAAAATCCGTTTGTTTCTAATGCTTTTGAGCCTGGTAGTACAATGAAAGTATTTACTTATATGTGTGCGATTGAAAAGGGAACATATGATGGTGGTGCGACTTTTAGATCTGGTTCAATTGAGGTTGAAGATGCTACAATTAAAGATTGGAATAATGTTGGTTGGGGAACAATTAGTTTTGATAAAGGATTTGAATATTCTAGTAATGTCGGAGTAACTAATATTATTAATAGATTTATTAATAAAAATGAACTTCGTGATTGTTTTACTAAATATGGATTTGGTAAAACTACAGGAATTGATTTGGCTGGTGAATCAGCTGGTAAACTTGGGTTTAAATATCCAGTTGAAGTTGCGAATGCGGCTTTTGGTCAAGGTATTAACACAACGGCTATTCAGCATTTGCAGGCTTTATCTATCATCTCTAACAATGGTAAGGCTTTGATGCCTCATGTTGTATCAAAAATTGAAAATCCTAATACTGGTAAAACAACCTATAAAAGAAAAATTGAAGAATCTGAACAACTTGTTAAACAGGAAACTGTTGATAAAATTAAAGATCTTATGTACAACGTTGTTAATAGTGAGGATCCTGGGGCTACTGGGAAAAGGTATCAAATAGAAGGCTTTGATATTATTGGAAAAACTGGAACTGCTCAAATTGCCTCACCTCGAGGAGGATATTTGAAGGGCGACAATGCATATGTATATTCTTTTTCTGGAATGTATCCAAAGGATAATCCGGAAATAATTATTTATGCAGCTGTTAAGAAGCCAAATGTAGGGGCAACTGCTGTTCTTAGTGAACCGGTAGTTAGTTTGATGAAAAATATTGCTAAATATAGAAACATGTTTACATCAATTACTAATAATAGTAGTGTTGTTTCTATAGAACTTAATTCTTATATTAACAAGAATACTGAAAGTGTTAAAAAGGATCTTGAATCTAATAAGATAAATGTAATTACTGTTGGTAGTGGCGACAAAATTATTAATCAATTTCCTAGTAAAGGAGAGACTGTACTGTCTTATGATAGAGTAATTTTAATTACTAATGGTGACCAGAATAAAATGCCTGATTTAAATGGCTATTCTAGATCGGAAGTTATTTATTTAATGAATGCTTTAGGATACAAGTATGAGATTGAGGGCTATGGATATGTAACTGGTCAAAGTGTTGCACCTGGTAACGATGTTAATGATGTGGTTAAAATTACATTATCGGAAAAATATAGTGAATAAGATTAAATCTTTATCTTTTTACAAAAAGTACTAATTTAATAAATTGGTGCTTTTTAAGTGTGTGAAATTAATACATTGTTTTTATATAATTTTAAAAATTGGTATAAAATTATAGCTTAAAATAGGTAAAAGTACCATTTGTAATATATTTTAAGGTGTGATACTTTCATTTTGAAAAGCGCTTTTCAAAATGAAAGGAGAAATATGATAAGAGA